>WFRA01000125.1 GCA_015486775.1 Kiritimatiellales bacterium
CTGGTTACCAGCGGCCCCGGCGCAACCAATATTTTGACGGGCGTTATGACGGCGCACATGGATTCCGTTCCGATGATTGTCCTGACGGGGCAGTCGGTTTCGTGGATGCTGGGCAAAGATGCCTTCCAAGAGGCGGATATTTTCGGCATCACCATGCCGGTGGTCAAACACTCCTATCTGCTACGTAGCTCGAACGAGATTCCGCAAACGATCCGCGAAGCGTTCCATATCGCGACCACCGGGCGGCCGGGGCCGGTTCTGATCGACATCCCGAAGGACGTCAGCGCTGGGCAGTGCACGGCCGATCTCCACGCAGAGATGGATATTCCGGGGTACAAGCCGGAACGCAGCGTCGATGCCGGTACGATCCATGAGATTGCCGAGGCGTTGGCAAAGTCGAAGCAGCCGCTGATTCTGGCCGGGCACGGCGTCATGATTTCGGGTGCGGAGGAGAGCTTGAAGGCATTTGCCGAAAAGGCGCAGATTCCGGTAACCAACACCCTGCTTGGCAAGGGTGCCTTTCCGGAGACGCATCCGCTTTCGCTCGGCATGCTGGGCATGCACGGAACGGCGTATGCCAACAAGGCCATCTGCGAGTGCGACCTGTTGCTAAACATTGGCTCGCGCTTCGACGACCGCATCTTGGGCAAGCCGGATCTCTTCTGCAAGGATGCCACGATTATCCACATCGACATCGACGATGCTGAGATCGGCAAGATGATCCAGCCGCAGATTACCTGCGTGGCCGACGCCAAGGCGGCGATCGACGAATTGATCCCGCATGTTCCAACCCTGGAAACTGCGGCCTGGCGCAAGCGGCTCGATGGCTACAAAGCCAAGATCCCGCTCAAGTTCAAGCGGCAGGGCAGCCTCAAGATGCAGCACATCATCGACGAGTTTTACAAGCTCTCCGAAGGCAAGGCCTGCGTGGCCACCGACGTGGGGCAGCACCAGATGTGGGCGGCGCAGTTCTACAAATGCGACGACCGCCACAACTGGCTCAGCTCCGGCGGCGCCGGAACCATGGGCTACGGATTGCCGGCCTGCATCGGCGCGGCGTTCGGCCGCCCCGAAGACCTGCACATCTGCTTCGTTGGCGACGGCGGGTTCCAGATGACCTTCTTCGAGCTGGCCACGGTTGCCCTGCACAAGCTGCCGATCAAGATCGTGGTGCTCAACAACCACTATCTCGGCATGGTCCGCCAGTGGCAGGAGCTTTTCTACGAAGACCGCACCAGCGGCGTCGACCTCGAGGGCAACCCCGATTTCGTCAAGCTAGCCGAATCCTTCGGCATCAAGGGCTTCAACCTGCGGCGACCCGGCGACGTCAAGCGGGTGCTGCAAAACGCGCTCAACTACAACGACGGCCCCTGCCTGATCAACTGCGAGGTGGAGAAAACCGACAACGTCTTCCCGATGATCCCCGCCGGGGCGGCCATCGAGGAGATGCTCATCGAACCGCCGTCGCGCAAACTCGAAAAACCAACCGGGTCGACCTAGTGTAGCTTTGCTACACAATGAAGAATGAAGATTTCAGAATGAAGAAGTGGAAGGCTACGGCGGCCTTTGGCGCGAAAGAACGAATGGAGATTTTGAAATGAAGAATCCAGACAAGAAAATACACACCCTGAGCGTCTATGTCTCGAACAAGCCCGGCGCCCTAGCGCGGATCGCCCAGGTATTCGCCCGGCGCGGGTTCAATATTGAGTCGCTGGTGGTTTCCCCGGCGATCGACGGCCAGTTTTCTCGGATGACCATCAGCTGCAGCGGTGCCCCCGAGGGACTCGACCAGATCATCAAGCAGATCCTGAAGCTCATCGATGTCCTGCACTGTATCGACCACACCTTCGACACCTCGGTGATGAAGGAGATGGGGCTGATCAAGATTGCGGTGAATGCCGAAGGGCGCTCCGAGGCGCTCCAGATCGCCGAGCACTTTGGCTGCAAGACCGTCGACCTCACGCCGGAATCGATGATCCTGCAGGTGGTCGGCGATCCCGCTAAGATCGACGCGCTCGAAGAGATGATCGAAAAGTTCAAGATTATCGAATTTGTCCGCACCGGCAAGGTGGTCATGAGCCGCGGCGAGCAGGTTACCTAGAACCCTGTTCCGCGGGTGACCTCATCGCAGTCGGGCTGATCCGCAACCCGCCGCTGACCACGGTCTACCTGCCGGTGCGGCAGCTGGTGTCCGCGGCCATGGACATCATTGCCGGGCGGCTGCCGCAGGAGTCGGTCGAGAGGGATGGGACATTCTGCGCGGGAGGCTGGAACGAAGGACTAGGGATAAGGGACAAAAAAGGCAAGGCTGGTGGAGCCTAGGTCTGATGGCGAGGGGTTAGGGCTCTTCTGCAACCAGCAGGCGGAGGAAGCGGTGCGGGGCGTCCAGTCCAACCGATGCCGTGCGCCGGTTTTCCGGATCCAGTCCAGATATCGAAACGCCGTTGGTTGTCCAGCTTTCCAGATCCTCGCTGGTCTCCACGGAATAGGCGATCCCCTGGCTGGTGGCATGGTAGGTCATGTCCATGGTTGTTTCGGAAATCTCCGCCTGCGGCATGTCGTCCGAAAGGTCGAGGTTTGGGTCGAGATCCAGCGCGTAGGCCACCAGCAGGGGAACTCCGTCCCCATTCAGATCCTGATTCAGGTCGGTGTCGTAGCCCAGTCCGGAGTCTAGGAGCCACGATGCGCCCGGGTAGGCGGAGTCGTCGATGGCTTCCGCGGGATAGCCGTTCCAGGTGGGGGAGGTGAAGCCGGTGCTTCCGCTCAGATAGTGGATGGTGAATGCGGGGTGGGCATAGGTGAATACGGAGCTTCCGAAGGTTGCGGGGGCATTGCCGGCAAAGATTGTGTTGGTTAACGCAAGGGCTCGGTAGAAGGCCTGGCCGCCGATTTCGCCGACAGAGGAGGGGATGACGATTTCGGCCAGATGGTGACATTCGCTGAATGCGCTGTAGCCGATCCGGGAGACACTCCGCGGGAGCGTAATTGCGGGCAGATTGGTGCATTGGCTGAAGGTGTAGTCGGCAATTTCGACGAGGCCGGAAGGAAGGGTAATGGAATCCAAGCTTCCGCATTTGAAGAATGCATAGCTCCCGAGGCTGGTCACGCTATTGGGGAGGTTGGCCGAAGCAAGTGCGCTGCACTCGTAGAAGGCGCAACACCCAATGTTGGTGATGGTGTCGGGAAAGGCGACTTCGGCGAGAGAGGAACAACCCGAAAAGGCATGCCGCCCGAGATAGGCCAGTCCGCCGGGCAGGGAGAGCGAGAGAAGGCCACCACCCTGGAAGGCGTTGTTGTCAATCCCGGAAAGGCTGTTGGGCAGGACTAGGTTGGTGAGCGAGGCACAGTGGTAGAAGGTTTTGTATCCAATAGTTGCGATCCCTTCGGGAATGACGAGTTCGGGTAGCGAATTGCATTCCTGGAAAGCACCGATTCCCATTGTGGACAGGCTTTCGGGCAGGACTAGGTTGGTCAGCGCATTGCAGTCGAAAAATGCCGATGTTCCAATGTTTGTAATGCCTTCTGGAAGGGAAAGGCTGGCCAGCGCCCTGCATTCGAAGAATGTTCTGGGGGCAATCTCCGTGAGGGTTTCGGGGAGGGAGAGGGATGCCATGGAATGGCACCCGGAAAAAGCCCGCTCGCCAATGTTGGTGATGCTCCCTGGAAGGGTGAGTTCGCCCAGCGCCCAGCAGTCGAAAAAAGCGTTGTCGCCAATGGTGGCCAGATTGGAGGGGAGGGAGAGCGAGGCCAGGGCATGGCAGCCGCAGAAGGTGCGCGGCTTGATTGCCGTGATGCCGTCGGGAATGGTGACGGAGCCAAGCGACCAGCACCCATAGAAGGATTCCTCCTCCATGTTGCCGAGGTTGGCCGGAAGGTTGGCGTAGGCCAGCGAATGGCAGCCCCAGAATGGTCGCGTGCCAAGGCTTGCCACCCCCTCGGGAATAGAGATGCCGGTCAATGCACTGCAACCGGAAAAGGTTTGGTTGCCAAAATCGGAAAGGCTGGCGGGAAGAACGACCGTGGCCAGCGAGGTGCAATTGTAGCACAGGTAGTCGCCAAAATGGGTGACGCCACCGGGGAACTCCAGTTCCCTGAGCGCCCTGCATTCGTAGAAAGCCCCCGTGTCGACGGTGGCGAGGTTGGCGGGGAGAACGATGTTGGTTAGCGAAGTGCAATTGTAGAACACGTATCTTCCGAGGCTGGAGACTGCGGCGGGGATTTCCAGATCCTTGAGTGCCTGGCATCCGGAGAAGGTGCCGGAGCCAATGCTGGAGAGATTAACGGGGAGGGTGAGGTTCGTCAGCGAGCCGCACCCCAAAAACACATCATTCCCAAGGGAGGTAACACTATCGGGAAGATCGATGTTGATCAGCGAGGAGCACTTGTAGAAAGCCTTTTCATCGAGATGCGCAACATTGTCGGGAAGGACAACGGACTCCAGGGCGCTGCATCGGAAAAAGGCCAAGCCGCAAATTCGGGTGGCACTCCCGGGCATTGTGACATTGGTCAGGGAGCTACAGTCGCCGAACATGTCGTAGGGAACATAGGCAAGATTGCTAGGTAGGGTTGCCGTCGCCAGCGAGGTACAGCCCTGGCATGTGTCGCGGCTGATGGATGTGACGCTCTCGGGAAAGGCAATGCCAAGGAGAGAGTTGCAGTTGTGGAATGCTTCGCCTTGGACGGCGAGAAGGCTGGTTGGAAGGGTTATGCCGGTCAGGTTGGTGCAGTCTTCGAAAGCGTAGACGCCAATGGTAGTAACGGGTTTTCCCTCAAGTTCCGAAGGGACAACTACCGTCCCGGTCGTAGCCTCGTCGCAGTCGGTAATCTTGACTTCGTCCCCGTCTATTTCATAGGTAAGCACGCCGGAGGTATCGGCATACAGGGACTGGGAAAAGAAGAAAAAAAGACCCGTGTGGAAAAATAGCCGGAACCAAGCCGACAGACCTTTTGATTTCATTGTACCCCTCCTTTCTGGCCATACAGCGATTGTGGAGAAATATCGATTCGATGCAAGACAAATCCGGTTTAAAAGCGTGCCAGAACATAAAGCGCATAATTATACCCTGTTGCCTGCTTCGGTTTTTCTGATGGGACATTCTGCGCGGAAGGCGTCTTCCACTCGGACGAGGGTGATGTAGAGCTTCCAAAGCTGCTGGTCTTCGAGTTCGATGGTGCTACGCAGGTGGTAGCATCCGTGCAGCTTGCGGCTGGTGTCCCATGCGGCTTCCTTGCGCTGCCAGTCAAGGGTTTGGATTTTGTAGAGCCGGGAGGTGGGGGAGGGATTTCCGGGGGGAGGCTACTCTTCCGCAACGGATTTGAGAAGGGTGGCAAGGACGTGCGC
>WFRA01000126.1 GCA_015486775.1 Kiritimatiellales bacterium
ATCCCCGCGTTTCGGGCCATCTCTTCCAGCTTCCCGACAGCCGCGCGCCCCTCCTCCCCGAGATCGAGGGTAAAGGAGTTGACGTAGGTTTGGATGTGCTTGCGGATAACCTCGTCGTCGAGTTCCTGCGCGTGCTGCTTTACATATTCGGCCGTGGAGTCCGGATCGTCGAAGGCAGTCTGAATCGAGTTTCTTAACCGGTGCTCGAATTTAGCGATCCGCTCCGCGCCAAGGCTTTTTTTTGCGGCAATGCAGCCGAGCGGAATAGGCAGGCCGGTCTCGCGCTCCCACCAGTCGCCCAGATCTTCCAGGCATTGGAAACCGCGCTCCTCGAAGACAAAGCGCCCTTCGTGGATGATTACACCTGCATCGACCTGTCCCGATTCGACGGCATCCATGATCCGATCGAACGGCATGAAGATGCGGTTTTCAAGGGTTGGATTCCACAGCCGCAGCAGCAGGTGCGCAGTGGTGAATTCTCCGGGAACCGCCATTAAGGCTGTAGGCTGTAGACTTTGGGCTTTAGAGGCAATCACCAACGGCCCACAGCCGCGGCCGAGAGCGGAACCGACACCGAGCAACTGGTATTTATCCCGCACCAGCAGCCACGCATGAAAGGAGAGCTTGGTGACGTCGAACCGCTCCTCGAAGGCTAGGCGGTTGAGCGTCTCGACATCGTGCAGGTGGGTCTCGATATCCGACTCCTTCGCCAGATGGCAGAAGGCAAAGGTGTCGTTGGGGCAGGTTGAATAGGCGCAAGAGAAATTGAGTCCCTGAATTTCCATGCGGCACATTGGCCTCCTCCGCCCCAGTTCACAAGCCTATTTCGATTCGACGAGCGGAACGACGGGGCGGGCTTGACCCGACTTTTTGAGGTCGATCATGTCGGAGAGGATATGGAGGGTTTCCTTGAGAACGATGTCGTTGTCCTTGTCCTTTTCCTCATCATCGAGAAAGGCACCGCTCTGGATATCGTCGAGCTCCTTTTCGGCCTCGGCCTCTTTGATCCGGGTGTCGAGGGAGAGCGAAACAGTCTTGGTTTCGTAGCGCTCCTCTAGCCGTTCCCGCTTGGCAAAAAAGCTCTGGAACTCAGGATCGCCCTTGAGGCGTTCACGAGACTGCTCGGCCAGGATCGGAATCAACTCAGTCCATCCATCGACGGTGCGGTACATGGCCGGGCGCACGGTATCCCAAGGCAGGGCGTGCTCAAGCGCGTTCTCGCCCAGATCCATCACATCGAGATAGTCGGGAATCACGATGTCGGGGGTGACCCCCTTGAGTTGGGTGGAACCGCCATTGATGCGGTAGAAGCCGGCGGTGGTGAGCTTGAGCGAACCCCGGCGGGTGCCGCCGAGCGGCATGAGAGTCTGGACGGTGCCCTTGCCGTGCGTCTGGCGGTCCCCCACGATGATGGCGCGCTTATAGTCCTGCAACGCGGCGGCGAGAATCTCGGAGGCCGATGCGCTAAGCCGGTTGACCAACACGATCAAGGGACCGGCATAGTCGGTTTCCGGATCGACATCCGGCAACACTTGGATGCCATTGCGCTCCTTGACCTGCACGATCGGCCCGGACGAAATAAACAGGCCAGCGGCGTCAATGGCCTCACGGAGCGAACCGCCGCCGTTGTTGCGCAGATCCAGCACCATGCCTTCGATCCCCTCGCCCTTGAGCTCCTCAATAATGCGCTTCACATCGGCGGAAGCGCGCCGCGCGTCGCTGCCGGTGGCGTTGAAGTCGGCATAGAAATCGGGAAGGGTCACGACCCCCAGCTTCCGGGTGCCGCCGCCGGGGAGCTCGAAATCCTCCACCTCGCCCTTGGCAGCCTGCTCTTCGAGCTTCACCTCGTCGCGGATGAGATCGATCTTTTTCGTGCGCGTGCCGGAACGGTCGGAGGCGGGAATAACGGTCAGCACGACCTTGGTGTCCTTCTCCCCCCGGATGAGGCGCACGGCCTTGTAGAGCGGCCAGTGCAGGATGCTTACCGGCTCGCCGTCGCCCTCGGCAACGGCGATGATCTTGTCGCCGGCCTTCAGCCGCCCGTCCTCGTCGGCCGGGCCGCCGGGAATCACGCGTACGATGCGGGCGGTGCCGTCGTCGGGGCGCAGCATGGCGCCGATGCCCACGAGCGAAAGCTTCATGTTGATGTCGAAATCCTCGACGCTGCTCGGCGACATGTAGTCGGAGTGCGGGTCGTAGACATGCGTGAAGGAGGAGAGGTAGCGCTGGAGCAACATTTCCTCATCGAACGATTCCATGGTCAGCTTAAACTGCTTGTAGCGTTCGAGGATGAATTCCTCCGGCGAAAGGTTGGCGTTTTCGGCCTCCTCGTCATATTCGCCCCCGGCGGCCAAATCAATGTTGGTGGTGATGGTTTCGGCGGAATCCACCGTGTTGGACAAAGCGGCCTCGTCCTCGTCGGCATAGACCTCCTTGGAGACTAGGCGGGCGATGTATTCGTTCTTGAGGCGCTTGCGCCACAGCTCGTCCCACTCCGCCTTGTCCTTCGGCCAGGGGGCATCCTTGCGATCCCACTGAAAGGATTCGTCGACCGAGGTGTCGAACCCCTTCTCCAGGGTCTTTTCGGCAAAGACAGTCCGGTTCTCGATCCGCTCCAGCAGAACATCGAACACCTCCTTGGCAAAGCTGATGTCGCCCTTGCGCAACCGCTTGCTGAGCCCGGGTGCCTCCTTCTGGAAGGCATCGATGTCGGATTGGAGGAAATAGCTGCGGGAGGGATCGAGCGAATCGATAAACAGGTCGAAGGCGTTGGTTGCGACCCCCGTATCCAGCGGCAGCTGGTTGAGATGGAACACCGGCAGCGAATAGGCCACCGTGCGGGAAATCTTCTTCACGTCTAGGTCGCTCTTTTCGACCGTGCAGTTTCCAAGCATTGGAACGGTGGCGAGCGCCACCGACAAAACAGCTATCTTATGCCTCATGGGAATCCTCTTTCGAAAATTAGAAACGCGCACTCTATCGCCCGGGCGGTACCAAAACAAGTTTGCATTCGTGCGGAAAAAAGCTGTCCCCAGATCGGAAAACTAAAAATCTGGAAGCGGTAGCCGACCGTCACGCCCCATTTCCCAAAAACGCTTCCACTTCGCTAATGCGTCCGAAGCCGAGCATGGTTTGCGCGATTTCCCGCGTCTCCGCCAGCGAGAGGGATTCGAGCAGTTTCTGCATGGC
>WFRA01000127.1 GCA_015486775.1 Kiritimatiellales bacterium
CCAAGATTCCCGACCCTGGAAACACCCGCGAAACCCCACAGAGGAACTTGCAAAACCTCTGGGTTTCACCGTTCCAGTTGATGGTTGATAGGTTGCTGATTGATGGGGTATTCAGCGCAACCCTTTTAACTCCTGTATCTTGCCCCGACAACAAGCAACCATTAACGAAACAACCGCCGCGGCAAAACCAAAGGTTTTGCAAGAGGATCTCTACAGGCTACTGCACTTTGTAGACTTCGAGCATCGCGGGTTTGGGCCAGGGCTTGGGGCGGGCAACATCGCGGTAGGGCGGGAGCGCCTCCCAGCGCAGGAGATAGCCGGAACCGGAATTGCGGTCCATGCGGGTCTTCACCTGCATTCCCGGGAAGTCCGAGCGCGTTGCGCCAATCTCCTTCGGCCACGGCATGCTACGCAGGAACCCGATGGGTTTGAGCGTGGCTTCGTCCAGCTTGAAAAGCCCCGATCCCTCCTTCTTGTGCGAGAAGGCCTGGAGGAGCCCCTTTTCCGGATCGACCTCCACCGCGGCGATATGGATTTTGCTGTTGATGCAGCCGCCGCCGGAAAAATACCAGCGGTAGTCCCAGTCGGAGGTCTGGTATATTTTCCATTTCCCGTTTTCGAGCCGGGCGTTGTAGAGCTGGGTCTTGCCGTTTTGGTCGAACTTGTGGTAGGCGAGCACCACCCGCTTTTGCGAGTCGAAGCCAATCTTTCCGTTGCCGTTGAGCATGCCGCCGCGGACGGGAACCGGATCGACGACCACGCCGGGCGTATCCAGCCGGATCGGCAGAACGATGGGACTTCCGTCGGCGGTTTCCCAATGCACCAGATCCTTGCTGCGGGCATAGGAGAGGTCGTGGTTGGTGTCGCATTTGTAGGTCTCGCGCCAGACCCATGTGATGTGGAACCAGCCGTCCGGCCCGAGAACCGGATCCAGGAAATAGGCGTTCCGCTCGCCCTGCCCGTCGGCCAGCGGCTGGTCCATCAGCCGCTTCCACGTCCGGGTCTTTTCGTCGTAGATGTTGTATATCTGGTCGCCGCCGCCGCTGTGGCCGTCGCGATAGTTGAAGATCAGCTCGCCGTTCCGGTTCTTGAGGAACTTGGGATAGGTGCAGTGCTGTTCCCGCTCGCCGGTCATGCGGTCGATCTCCTTGAGCGAGGCGACATCGTACGGTTTCTCCGACCGGAAATAGACCAGCGGTGCCACGTGCATGTTTCCGCTGAGGTGGATGTATCCCCCGGAATCGATGGCCATCTCGATATAGTTGTGGCTGTCCCACTTTAAAAAGCTGGGCAGTTTCTGAAATGTCCAATCCTTGGAATCCAACGTGCGCTGCGCCACGGTCATCTGGCGATTGGCATCGTAGTAGGCCACGAACTGGAGGTTGCTTTCGGTGATGAGCGCAAACCCGACCGGGGTGGCCGCCCAGACCGGCTCCACCGGAATGCGCTCGACGATCCGGCATGTCCGGACGGGTTCCGCTTCCGTGAAGCGGAGTTTTTTCCGGGGTGCCTCCTTCGAGATCTCCAACCGAAAATTGTCGAACGCGGCATCTGTTCCGCTGCTGGGGGAATAGAGCCCGGCATAGCCGTTCTTGAAGTGATTGTATTCATCCGTCGCGTCGGCAATCGGGTTGAGCGCCCTGCCCTTCCCCGGCTTGCGGATCGTGAAGTGGAACTCGTGGGGCTCCTCGGAAAAAACCTCCAGCGAATAGGAGGTTCCCGGCGCGAAAGGTTCGGCGGCATCGTTCTGGCTGGCCAGCTCCGTCCACTTCCCGCCAATCTTGGCGAGCAGCTGGTAGCTGCGGGTTCCACCCTTGAAGCGAAGGCAGTAGAAATTGCCGGCATCCCGGTAGTTGAACACCACCCCCGCCCAGCGGTTGGATGCCGCGACCGCCACATCCGCCGACAAAGTGAAATCGAAGCCCCCGCCGCTCGTGGTTTCGAGGGCCGTGTTGAACAGGATCGCGGGCATCTCCCGCACATCCGCCACCAGCCTGCCGCCTTCGATTTTCCAGCGGTTGGAACTCCCCGCATTTTTCCAGCTTGCCCCGATGGCCGATCCATCCGCGCTATAGGCCGTGTCGGCCCGGTCGAAGCCGTCCGTGACGGTTGCGGCCCATGTCGAGGGTCCGGCGAGCAATGCACCCGCCATCAAAATACTTTTTTTCATTCTACCTCCCTTTGGGGCATTTATTCGCCCGCAGTGAACACAAAATCGTCGAACAAAAACAGAACCGCATTCCCGTTGGCATTTGCTCCATACAGAGCGGCATAACCATGGAGAGAGCCAAGATCGGGAATGGTCTTGGCGCATTCCAGCACATTTTCGCCGGTCGCCGCATCGGAAATTTCTATGGAAAAGGCACCCTGTTCAGAGATGGCTCGGAAATGCAGCCGGTAGCCCGTGTCTGCGGCAAACGGCTTTTTCGCGCTGCCCGAATCAAGCACGTCAACCAGCCTACCATTTTCGAAGCGGATCACTTGGTAGGACGGGGTACCAAACTTGATCCGCAGGGCATCGAAGTTGCCCGCGTCGCGGTAGTTGAACGCCAGGCCGCCCCAGACCGTTTTCCAGGGGCTGGAAATGATCGCCTGCAGGTCAAGCTTTGCGCCCGCCATCCGGGTAGCCGGATTGAAGTAGACATAGTCGGTCGAGCTACATTGGCCAACCGCCAGCTTCCCGCCCGAAACCGCCCAGCGGGCGGTCGTCGGCGAAGAGGCGATCCAACCATTGGAAGCATCGAAGCCGTCGCGGAAGGAAACCTGCGGATCGCGGATGGAAAAATCCGCGTCGCATGGTTTTGCCTGCGAGGTAAAGTCCGGCGCGGGAAAATGGTCCGTGCGGAAGGGCGAGGCGGGAAGCCCCGCCTGGTTGTAGAGGTTGCACAGCGGAAAATTGGCCCATCCATAGCGCACGGCAACCGGGTCGGGAATCTGGTCCGACCAGACCTCCACCGTGTTGGTGCTAGTGATCCGCGCCTGCGCCTCGACAAACTTTCGGTCGGCGCCGCAGAGAACGAACCCCTTCAAGGTGTCCGCATCGACCACGAAGGCCTCGGGGTCTGTGCCGGGTTCCTTCCGCTTGTTCCTGTTCATCGCCACGCGGCGGGTTTCCAAGGGCGCCCCGCCATTGTCGAAGGTGATTTCGATCCTGCTTCCCCGTTTTTCCATGCCTTGGAACAACGGGCTGTCGGCAACAATGTCCGGGTGGTCCAGCTTTTCGGCCAGCAGGGCGAGGCGCTCGCCGACGGGCTGCTTGTTTTGCGGGTGGATGTCGAGCATTTCGCCTGCGTCGGTGATGACGGCCATTCCGGTGTTTGGAAGTTTTAGCGCAGAGGCCTGCGCCTCGCGGATAAAGGCCCACGACTCGTGCCGGGCATCCCAGTGGACAGCTGTGCCGCCATACGGGGCAAGCTGCACAAAAAGGAACGGGAAGTCATAGCCCCAAAGCCCGCGCCAGACCTGGATCAGGTCGGTGAAGATTTCCGCATAGATATCGCTGTCGCGCATGCCCGACTCGCCCTGGTACCAAATGGTGCCGCGAATCGCGAATGGGATGAGTGGATAAATGGTTCCGTTGAACAGGCGCGAAGGGGCGCGAACCAGCCCCGGGTTCTTCGGCCTCTCCTTCCACCACGGATTTTTCGGGCCGAGATAGCGTTCATAGAGCTTCGGCTTGCCCTTCATAAAATCCATCGGCAACCACTGGTTCACCGCCGTCCCGCCTCGGTTGGCGTAGAGCAGTCCCACCGGTACGCCGATCGTTGGTTGCAGGGCTTCGCCGAAAAAGCTGGCGACGGCCGAAAATTCGCGGGCGAAGGCCGGACTCATCCGCTGCCACGACCCCTTGAAGGCCGGATCGACCACCACGGTGTCGGAGGGTTCTTTCGAACCGATGCCGCCGCTCTTCACCTTGAACAGCCGAACCATCTGGTTGGTCATCGCCTCCGCCTTTTCGC
>WFRA01000128.1 GCA_015486775.1 Kiritimatiellales bacterium
AGAATCCACCATGCCATGGCTCCTGTCACGCTCAGGAATGTGCCAATTCATTTTCCGGAAAACATCCCTAATTCCCGCCCCGGATCAGGATGTCTGAAATTATTCTGCTGCGTAGCCGCATTAGGAAAACCTTTGGCGTGTCGCCAACCCTCTACCGCCGCAACCACTGGGAAAAATCCGGGAAAGCATAGGCAGGTGAGCGACCGACCGCGCCGGAATCAAGCACATCATGCTCCCCGAAAAGAACCGGATCGACCTCGAAAAAAAAGCTGCCGACATCAAAAAGAAGCTCCCCTTCAAGCCCATCAAAACCATCGACCAAGCCCTCCGCTACTCCCTTGCGCTCTCCGGATAGCCAAGCAACCTGCGTCCCTCCTGCTTCGGCAACCGAGACGGATTGCCCTACCATCCTGCGCAGGCATCCCGGGAACGCCGAGCCCCGGATGGGCCTGAAAAGAAAACCCGTACAAAAAGCAAGACAACGAACCGATATCCTTTCCTGATCCTTTTTTGGTTTTTTGCGGTAGTGGTCAGATCGATCTTGCCTACTGCAAGAAAACCAGCTAATCCCCACCCTTATGTTCAAAAAAACAAAACCCTCCTTACTCATCTTCTCAGGATGGGCGCACGGCATCGACGCCATCCAGCCCATGGAAAATATGCTAATCGAGCAGTTCGACGTACAACTGCTCACGGGGGCACAGGTACTCGCAAGTCGACACCTCCCCGAAACCGACTACATCGTTACCGGCTCCATGGGCGGGTTACTGGCGTTGGAGTTGTTGCCGAAAAGTTGCAAAAAGCTCGTCTTGATCTCCTCCACAGCCAAGTTCTGCACGGGTGGAGGATACGACTGTGGCACGCCCGAGCGAATTCTCAAACGCATGATTCTCCAGCTCAAGCGCAACCCTAACGCAGTTTTGCAGGATTTTTTTCGCAATGTTCACTATCCGAACAAGTATCACACTTCCGGAAGTGTGATAGAGCCACTGGACTCTCTAGTTTCGGGGCTGGAATATTTGCTTCGATCGGATGTCCGAGAAAAGGTTCCAAGCATTGGGATTCCCGTCCTGCTCATGCACGGCACCGCCGACCGGATCATTCCCCCGTCCGCCGCCGAGTGGCTGCATGCCCATCTTCCCAATAGCCGGTTGAAACTTTTCGAGAACGACGGCCACGCCCTCCCCGCTCACCGTTTAGACGAGGTGGTGGACGAAATATTGTACTTTTTGCAGCGTCGATAAAAAGCGTACGACACGGCAACAAAATGGCCAGCATTGCTTTTTTCATTTTTTCCTTCTCTCCACGCTACGCGGATCGCCGATGTCGTGGTTGGCATCCATCCACTGTTTCATCTCCCTATCCAGCCGTTGGACGACCGGTGCATATTCGGGATTGGCGGCAAGGTTGTGCATTTCGTAGGGATCGTTCTTCAGGTCGTAGAGCTCGAACTCCGGGCGATGGAAGGTGGCCTTGAGCAGTTCGTACGGTGCGGGAAACTCCTTCTTGTGGAAAATGATTTCCTCGAACGCATTGTTTTCCCAGAGGGTGCTCGGCGTGGCATCCCACGGCATCCAGGCCGGTGCCTTGGGTTGCTCGCGGAAAACGGGATCGGTGGCGTACCGGTCGATCGGGAAGTCCGGCACGATCTCGTGGCGCAGGTTCCAAAGGTAGCGATAACGGCCATCGGTGATACTGCGGGAGGGATAGTATTCCTGCGGTGCTGGCCCATGTGCATTGTGCTCGGAAACGATAAATGTACGCCCCGAATCCTGAGTTTTTCCTTCTAGGATTGGGCGGAGCGATTTACCCTGAACGGTTCCAGGGATTGGAAGCCCGGCATAGTCGAGGATCGTCGGCATGATGTCCACGTGGCCGACGAGCGCGGGCAAAACAAGCCCCGCCTCCACGCCCGGCCCGGCGAACGCCAGCGGAATGTGCAACCCCCAGTCATAGGCGCTGGCCTTGGCGCGGGTGTAGCAAAAGCCCTGGTCGCTGGTGTAGACAAAAATTGTATTATCAAGTTGCCCTTCCTCCGCGATGGCCTTGAGAATGGCACCGACAACCGCATCGGCGTGCTGCACCGTGGTGAGATATTCGGCATAGTCCTGCCGCGTCTTGGGCGTGTCCGGCCAGCAGGGCGGAATCTCCACCTCGTCCGGATCCACGCGCGGCAGATCCTTGTTCTGACGGATATGCGTCTGGAATGGGCGGTGCGTGTTGTCCACATTGCACTCGATGAAAAACGGCCGGCCGTCGGAGGCTTCGATAAAGCGGGCAACCGCCTTGGCGCTGCCTTGCGGCGTGAGGTTGGCTTGGTCGCGAAAATGGAACGGAAATTTCCACGGCGGGCTGAGGTGCCACTTTTCGGTGATGCCGGTAAAGTAGCCCGCGGCGTCCAGCAGCTCGACCAGCGTCGGGATATCCTCGTGGATGCCAACCTGGTCGGCCTTCGACGACTGCCGCGAAAACTCCTTGTCGGGATCGGAGAGCACCGGCCCGATGGTATTGCGCCAATGGCCATTGGCACTCGGATACATGCCCGTCAGGATTGAGCCCCGGCACGGCGCGCAGGAGGCCGAGGCGGAATAGGCCTTGGTGAAAAACACACCGCGCTTCGCCAGCGCATCGAGGTTCGGCGTTTTCAACCCCGGAACGCCCAGCATGCCGAGGTGGTACGACTGGTCGTCGGTCAGCAGCAAAACAAAGTTGGGCTGTTTTTTCGCGCCCGCAGAACCTGCCATCAACAGCGCCACCAAAAGAGAAAACAGCTTCTTCATTCGACACTCCTTGTTCGATATTCGCTATTCCGCCGCATCGGCAGCCTTCCTCGCATCCAACAGCCGCCGGGTCTCCTCCGCCCGCTGGCGGGTGATCGGATAGAAGGCAAAGATGACCATGGCAATCACCAACCCAACCACCTGGAAACCGATGACGAGTTTTTTCATCAGCAGTCCCACGGCCTTTTGTTCCCCGAACTCCGTCAGGAAACCGGACCGGACAGTTGCGGCATAGGCATCGAGTTGCCTCTTTGTTTCCGGCGGAGCGGCCGCACCATAGGTTTTCAATGCTTGGAGATATTTATGGACGGCATCCTCGAATTCGTACCAGCGAAAATAGACTTTCTCGCCCTTGAACAGGCGGCTCAGCACCGTCCACTTGCTGCCTTCGATGCTCGACTTGTCCTCGGAAATCTCGATGAAGCGGACACAGGAGAGTTCAAACCTGTCCGTCGCGGCGCGAAACGCTTCGTCGTCAATGTTCCAAGCCCTGGAAGGTTCGATCACCTGCGCGATGGTGCGCGCCTCGAACCGGTCGACCCCCTCGGCATTGAAACCCGAAAACTGGAGCAGGATTCCGCCGATGACAGCCGTGAGCGACAGCGAGGCCTTGAGCGCAAAGCCATTCACCGCGCCAAACATGCCTTCGCGGCGCAGGCCGGTCTCGAGTTCGTCCTCGTCGCAGACATCGGCTACCATGGAGC
>WFRA01000129.1 GCA_015486775.1 Kiritimatiellales bacterium
AGCAGGAGCAACGACATGAGTAAACTAAAAATTATCCCGACCGATCTTCTCGGTGAGGCTACCTACAATTCGCCGCTCAAAGGCAAGATCAGCCGCTTCTACAACGGCGAGGCGGTGGCCTGCTGCGATCGCACCCAGGATCTCGGGGGGCTAGAAAACGTGGCCGACATCGAATATTTCGAACTGGCCGGCCCGCGCGAAAAGCTCTACTTCAACCCCGCCGAAGTTACCGTCGGAATCGTCACCTGCGGCGGCCTCTGCCCGGGGCTCAACGACGTGATCCGCGCGCTGACCTTCTGCGCGCTCGAAAGCTACGGCGTGAAGCGCGTGCTTGGCTTCAAGTATGGCTACGAAGGGCTCGTGGCCAAATACTACCACTATCCCATCGAGCTCACGGCCGACAATACCGACGAGATCCACGAGAAGGGCGGAACCATCCTCAAGACCTCACGCGGCCAGCAGGACACCGAGGAGATCATCGACACGCTTGTCCACTATGGCGTGAACATACTCTTCACCATCGGCGGCGACGGCACCCAGCGCGGCGCGCGCGACATTGTCGAGGGCGTAAAGAGACGCAACCTGCCCATCTCCGTGGTCGGCATCCCGAAAACCATCGACAACGACATCAACCTCATCCAGCGCTCCTTCGGGTTCGAGACCGCCGTCGAGGCCACCTGGGACATCATCACCAGCGCCCACTCCGAAGCCAAGGCGAGCCGCAACGGGGTCGGGCTGGTGCGGTTCATGGGTCGCGAGTCCGGATGGATCGCCGCCTCCGCCACGCTGGCCAACAGCAATGTCAACTTTTGCCTCGTTCCCGAGATTCCCTTCGAACTGCACGGCGAAAACGGATTCCTGGCGCATCTCAAGGAGCGGCTGCGCGACAAGGAGCATGCCGTGGTGGTCGTGGCCGAGGGTGCCGGGCAGGAGCTATTCGAGGGCAAGAAAGGGGCGGACAAGTCAGGCAATAAAAAGCTCAACGACATCGGGTTGCTGCTGAAGGACGAGATCAAGGACTATTTCAAGGCGGAGGGCATGGAGGTCAACATCAAGTATTTCGATCCCAGCTACAGCATCCGCAGCCGCCGCGCCGACGCCAACGATTCGATGTACTGCCTGCAACTTGGCAGCAACGCCGTGCATGCCGCCATGGCCGGGCACACCAACATGATTGTCGGCCTGCACCACGACCGGCTGATCCATCTGCCGATCAACCTGATTGGCGAGCGCAAGGTGATCGACCCGCAGAGCTGGTTCTGGCAGACCGTCCTGCAAGCCACCCACCAGCCCACTGCGATGGTGAATGCGTGAGGTGTACTGCGTACTGCGTATTTCGTACTGCGTATTGCGTACTGCGTATTTCGTAGAAGCGACGTCCTCGTCGCTTTGTGTACGCTCGGCCACAGAAATGCGAAGCAGACGTCGCTACGAAAAATCTTCGCAAGTCGAGTGCCGCTGACCTACTCGGAAATGATGGGATCGAGATGGATCGTGGTGGGCTGGAGAATCGGCCACTCGACCCCCTTGGCCCAGTACTTCTTGCCCTTGATGAGCATGGAGCGGTTCAGGAAATGCTCCATCTGTCTCTTCTCGCCGCGCACGAGGCAGATGGTCTCCTCGATATTTCCATCGATGAGCACCAGCTTGTAGAGCCCGGGGTTTGCGCGGCGGAGCACGCCGGGAATCTCGTCGTAGAGTCCCTGCTTCTTGGTTTTGTCGAGCACCAGCACCAGAGGCTTGAGTTGTTCTTTCTCCACCGGCGCGGGCGTCACGGTTTCGGGCTTGGCCTCGGCTCCGGCCTCGGTCACCACGGGGGCGGGCTCCGGTTCGGCGACGGGTTTGGGCGGCTCGACAAGCTGGGCGTATTCCGCGCTGATCCAGACCTGGCTACCGTCGGGTGGCGCAATCTTGAGCCAGTTGTTGAACTCGCCACGGAGCGAAAGGGAGTCGCCTTTGCTCACCACGCAGACCACGCTATAGCTCGGGCCGGGGCCGGAGCGGACGTTCAGTTTGGCGGGTTGCACCACGCCGTTTTGGACATACTCTCCCGCAACCCAGAAGCTCAGGCTTTCCGGTGCCTGGACCGCCAGCCAGCCGTTGGTTTCGCCCAGAAAGACAAACTCTTCGCCCTTCATCGCGCGGTCGAGGATTTCGGAATTGATATCGGGTTTGGCGCGCAGGCTGACGCGGTCGCCGGTGGCCTTGACCTTTTCCACCTCGTTGGTCTGGGCGGTGGCTCCGATTGCAATGGAGGCAAGCAGGATGGAGAACAGACGGGTTTTCATGATGGTTCCTTCGATTAAAGCGCAAACAGCATGCGCGCATTTTCTGCCGTTGATTTTGCGATGGACTCTACCGAACAGCCCTTGAGTTCCGCAAGCTGTTTGGCCACATGAACCACGAACGCCGGTTCGTTGCGGTTGCCGCGCATGGGTACCGGCGCGAGATAGGGCGAGTCGGTCTCGATCAGCAGGCGGTCGTCCGGCACATAGCCCACCACCTCGCGCAGCGGGTCGGCGTTGGCGAAGGTGACGATCCCGCTAAAGCTGACCATCAGCCCCAGATCCAGCACCTGGCGGGCAAAGGCGGTGCCGCGCGTGAAGCAGTGCAGCACGCCCAGCCGCGCGGGGTCGCCTTTCCAATCCCTGGAAAAATCCTTCAGGATGGCCAACGTGTCGTCGTCGGCGTCGCGGGTATGCACCACCACCGGCTTTTTGAACTCGGCGGCCAGCGCCAGGTTTTCGGCAAAGAGCTTCTTTTGTTCGGCGGCGGTGTCGGCGGAGTAGAAATAGTCCAGCCCGGTTTCGCCCACCGCCTTGGCCAGCGGGTTTTCCAGCAGGTTCCGAAGGTTGGAAAAATCGGGATTTTCGGTGGCCTCGTCGCGGTCGTAGCCCGCGCAGCCAAAGATCCGACCGGGATGTTCCGCCGCCAGCCTGAGCGACAAATCGTTCGCCTCCGCCGTCCCGCCGATCGCCACCATCTCCAGCACCTTGGCCTCTTTGGCGCGATCCAAAATTTTCGGGAAGGAGCCATCCTTCACGAACCGGTCGAAATGCACATGGGTATCGATAAACATAAGGCCGCCAGTAAACCGAAAGCGTAGGCGGCGGGGCGAGCCTTATTTGCGTAATTCACCGACCCCTACGCCGGAACTCAATCTCGTTTTAGTTTTCGGAGCTTGGAACTTTCCAATGGTTGGAAACCGCTCTAGTATCTGCTTCATCTTTGGGATGATGGAGAAGAAGCCATGGCGAAAAGGTTGATCGAGTGCGTTAAGCGGTTTTTGGATTTCCTGCAGCACGATCTGTGGCGGATTGATCTGGTGCACAATTCCCGGCTGCACGCCTTCGGGGTCGAGGCGTTACGGGTAATCCACCTCGTGCTCAAGGGGGTGAGGGACGACAATTGCAAGCTGCACGCCTCCGCGCTCACCTATGCCACGCTCATGGCCATGGTTCCTTTTTTCGTGATCCTCTTCTCCATCTCCGGCGCGATCGGGTTTTCCTCCGCCAAGGAAAGCCTGCTGGAGTGGTCGGCGGACATGCCGCAAATCCAGGAGTTTGTCCGGAGCCTGATCGACATGGTGGAAAAGGTGGATATGGCCGCCCTTGGCGCGTTCGGCGGCGTGATTTTCCTCTACATCGTTTTCAAGCTGCTCAACGGAATCGAGGAATCCTTCAACCAGATCTGGGGCGTGCAGGCTTCGCGGACGCTTGCGGACAAGGTGCGGAACTATCTTTCCGTTCTGGTCGTCACCCCTATCCTTATGCTTGCGGCCAACTTTATTTCGCTCAAGCTGGCGGCGTTTTCCGACCAGATGCTCTGGATTGGCCCCTTCCTCAAAACCTTGCTGCAGATGGCGACGGTGCTGGTCATGACCGTTGCGTTTGTTGCGGTTTTCATGTTCATCCCCAACACGCGCGTCTCCTTCCGCGCCGCGCTGGCCGGCGGCTTCGCCAGCGCCTTCCTAGGTGTTGTTCTGCAGATGCTGATGGTGAAGGTCGGCATCGGCGTCACGCGCCTGAGCAAGATCTACGGAACCTTCGCCTACATCCCCATCTTCCTTTTCTGGCTCCAGATGAGCTGGACGATCCTGCTCTTCGGCGCCGAGCTGGCCTTCGCCATCCAGAACCGCGACACCTACGCCGAGGAGCAGCGCGCCGTCCGCGCCAGCATGCTTTCCAAGCTTTGGGTCGCCCTTTCCGTGATGAAGGAATCGGTCCGCGTTTTCCAAAGTTCGGAAGATGCCTTGGACGCGGTGGCCTATGCCCGATCCAATAACATTCCCATTCGCCTGATGAACGAGGTGGTCGGGGTGCTCTCCCGCGCAAGGCTGCTCGGTGCCGTCGATGCGGACAACGTTGACCGCTTTGTCCTGCTGCAGGCTCCGGAAAACGTTACCGCCAAAAAGATCTACGACCTGATGGTTGCCGACGGGGCATCGCCCGAAGAGCTGGGCCTCGCGAAGGTGGACATCAGCGAGGAGGTGCTTTCGACCGCGGACTCCAGCCTCGACGAAACTCTCGACACCATCACCCTCCGCAAATTCTACGAAGAAGGGAAGTCGTAGACGATGCTTTCCGCTTCGCCCGCATTCCGCTAGGTTCCCGCGCATGAATTTCAAGGAAGAACTCAACGAAGAGCAGTATGCCGCCGCTACCGCGCCCGACGGCCCGGCGCTGGTGGTCGCCGCCGCCGGCACCGGCAAGACCCGTGTGTTAACATATCGTTTGGCGTGGCTAATTAGGACGGAAAAGGCTTGTGGAAGAGAAATATTATTGCTGACTTTCACAAATAAAGCTGCGAAGCAAATGACCGAGCGTGCAAAATTGCTGTCAGAAAACAAAGCACCTTCTAAGTATTGTGGAACATTCCACTCCTTCGCCAACCGCCTCCTGCGCTCCCACGCCGGTTCCGTCGGCTTCGGCAGCGACTTCACCATCCTCGACTCCGACGATGCCAAGAAGCTCATGCGCGCCTGCATCGACGAGCTGGATGTGGAGAAAAAACATTTCCCCAAGCCGGATGTGCTGCTCAGCTTCTTCGGCGTGGTGAGCGGCCGCATGGGCGAACTCTCTGCCGCCGTCGACGAGCGGTTTGAACATACCGATGTCGACCCCGACCTGGTGCTCAAGGCGCACGCCCGCTACCAGACCCGCAAGAAAGAGTCGAACTCCATGGACTTCGACGACCTGCTCGTCCATGCCAACCGGGTGCTCGCCGAAAACGAACGCGTCCGCAACTTCTATCAGGAAGAGTTCAAATATGTCCTCGTCGACGAATACCAGGACACCAACGCCATCCAGGCCGCGCTCGTCAACCACCTGGTGCGGACGCACGGCAACCTCATGGTCGTGGGCGACGACTTCCAAAGCATCTACTCCTGGCGCGGTGCCGACTTCCGCAACTTTCTCGACTTCGAAAAATTCTACCCCGGCGCAAAGACCTTCAAGCTCCAGATCAACTACCGCAGCACGCCCGAAATTCTCGAAGTCGCCAACGAGGTGATTGCCGGCAACCCCGACCAGTTCCAGAAGGAGTTGCAGGCCGTGCGCGAAAACGGAACCCTGCCGCATCTCGCCCAGGTGCGCGATGGCTCCGCCCAGGCGCGCTACGTGATCGGGCAGGCGCGGGCGCTCGCCCGCCAAGGAATCCCGCTCTCCGAAATCTGCGTGCTCTACCGCTCGCACTTCCACGCCATGGAGCTCCAGATGGAGCTGGCGCGCGAGCAGATGCCCTACATCGTCACCTCCGGTGTCCGCTTCTTCGAGCAGGCGCACATCAAGGATGTCTGCACCGTCCTGCGCCTGCTCGTCAATCCGTCCGACGAAATGGCCTTCACCCGCCTCGTCGAAATGCTTCCAAGGGTTGGGAAAAAAGGCTCGCACAAAATCTTCCGCAAGCTGGGCGGCCGCGTAAACCTCCAACGGTTGGAAACCCACGAAGCGCTGCTCGCCGCGCTGCCCCCCGCCGCCCGCAAAGGATGGGAAAAAATCCAGCCCGTCTTCCTCGCCTACCGCGAGGAAAACCTTTGGAACGACCCCGGCGAAATCATCTACCGCTTCAACAAAGCCTTCTACACCGAATACATGGTCGAAAACTTCGACAACCACAAATTCCGCTCCGAAGACCTCGACGGCCTCATCGACTTCACCGCCAAATTCGACTCCACCGAAGCCTTCCTCTCCGAGATCGCCCTGCTCTCCAACCTCGACAAAAACGGTTCCAATGCCCCCTCCGACGAGGAGACCCGCGATTCCATCCGCCTCTCCACCATACACCAGGCCAAGGGGCTGGAATGGAAAGCTGTTTTTGTCCTCTTCCTCAACGAAGAAATGTTTCCCGGCAGGAAGGCGGTCGAAGAGTCGGGCGATGCCGAGGAGCGCCGCCTCTTCTACGTGGCCGTCACCCGAGCCGAAGACCGGCTCTTCCTCTGCTCGCCCCTAGTGCGCCACCAGCGCGACCACAGCATCATCCCCCTCGAACCCTCCCGCTTCATCGCCGAAATTCCCGAAGAGCTGCTCCAGCAAGATGGCGGCGGGTTCTTTTAGCGTAGACGCGGCATCTTGCCGCGTTGGGTTGGGCTTGTGCGGTGCATTCAACTTTGCTCATGAGCCCATAATCATTTTGCCTAAAATTCTTCTGCTACGTAGCCGCGTTAGGCATAAACACCGCATTCCCGACGGGCAGGCCAGCGGCCTGCGATACGCCTGTATCGCCGCCATCTTGGCGGCTCCGGAGCCCGCGGCAATCGTACCGCAGGCCGCTAGCC
>WFRA01000130.1 GCA_015486775.1 Kiritimatiellales bacterium
CTCTCCTGACCACGGCGGAGACAATCAGGCTGGTTTCAAATCCGGGTTCGAGCGGGGCTTCTGCCTTGAGCCTGATGCTCCCCACCGCAAGGTTTTTGTCGAATTTGGGCTTTCCGTTTTTGGTTTTCCCCTTGAGCCGCTTGCGGCCCACCCAGCTTTTTCCAACCGCGATGCCCTCGGGCGGATGGTCGAGTTCGAGCTTGGCGCCCCTGAACCCGCCCTGGACGCGGCCTTCGAGATGGAGCGTAACTTCCTTCCCGAGGGGTAGCTCGACGGTTCCAGACTTTGGAGTCTTGACGCGGAAGACCAGGCGCGCGGGTTGCTCCACGGGGGCAAGCACCAGCTCCTGCGCCGGCACGAGGTGGCGGTAGAGGAACGCCTGCATCTGGTCGTCGACGGGCGCCACAGCGTTGGTGACGGAGCGGCCGCCGATCCGGGCGATACCGACGATTTCGGGACTCACCATTTTTTGCGGGAGTCGGCGCGGCGCGGTGATGGTGAAACGCGCGGTGTCGCTCCCGGCGGCGACGGCGGCCTTGCTCATGACAAACCCCGGGGGCAGGCTTTTTGGTTCGAGCCGAATCCGCCCGCCAAAGCCGTCCATGCGCATGGCGCGCACGGTGAAGGCATCGGTTCCGCCCGGCGCAATGTCCAGGCCGGAGGGGTCCATGTATAGCTTAAAGTCGGGGTGGGCCGGGGAGATGCGCAGGCGGTAGGCATAGTCGTTCCCGCCCTTGGACTGGGTGTCGCCGATTTGCAGGTAGTAGGTTCCAGTGGCTGGAAGTTTTTGCAGCAGGTACGAGTCGGCATGGTGGGTGACGAGCCCCTCTCCGAGGAAGAGGTGGTTTTCGCCGGTGTCCACATTGTCATCGTTGCGCACGGGGTTTTCCAGCCCGGGACCGGTGAGCTCGACCACGGAGTCGAGCGGGGAGTTGAGCCGCCGGGCTGCCACCTCGACCGAAACCGAATCGCCCTGCTTCCCGGAGAAGGAGAAGATATCCACGTCGCCCACCTGCTGGATTCGGCCATTGATCCAGAGCGGCATCTGGATGGGCTGCGCCTGTTCGGGCGTGTCGTTGGGCTCGGTCTCGAAGCAGTCGCCGATCCGGTCGAGGGCGAAGGGCATGGCGTTGGAGCGGTAGCCGGATTTCTTGACCGAGATGTGCCGCACGAGGGCGCTGTCGTCCGGCAGCTTTCCGGAAATCCGGGTTTGCGGCAGGTTCCTTCCAAACAGGGCAATATCGACATTCCTCCCCTTTTGTCCACCCATCGGAAAAATGCTGGTAATAAAGGGCAGCTCGCCTAGGGCAATGCGGTAAACAAAATCCTCGCGGCCGCGGTAGATGGAATCCTTGATGGAGAGGGTGTAGGTTCCCGTCTTTGGGACATCGAAGAAAAGAACCGGGTCGGGGTTGAATTCGTAGTCGTCCTGGTAGGCGACCTCGTTGCCCTCCTCGTCGTAGAGCGCCACCACCGCCTGGAACCACCCCGGCACGGCATCGGCCAGGTAGGGAATGATTTTCCGCGCACCCACATCCACCACGATGGACTGTCCTCTGAGCGCCTTGAAGCGAAAGTGGTCGATGTCGCCAGGAAGGATCTGCCCGTTGACCATGGCTGGGAGGGACACCTTCTGGAGATTGGGCGCCATGTGGTCGTCGTTGGGCTCCTCCTCCATCGTTTCGGGCAGGGTTCCGACCTCGAAATAGATGGGGTTGGAGAGCCCGCCGGGGGTGTAGACGCGCAACTCGCGCACCCCGGGCGGGGCACCCGGGGCAATCGTTACGTCGAGACGCAGACGGTCGGCGATCTGCGGGTTGAATTGCTCCTTGGTGTTAAAACGGTAGTAGCGCATGACCGCCTTTTTGTCGAAGGGGTCGATTCCGTCGGGAAGTTCGGCTCGGGCAATCTGCTTGGTGGCTTGGGCGAACTGCCGCTGGGGCTTTTCGCGGTCCAGCCCCTCCTTGCCCTCCAGCGCGGCGGTGGCGTTCTGGCGGTTGCGCCAGAACTGGCGGTAGCGCTTGGGGTCATATTTGACCGTGTGCCGAACCACTTTCGCCGACACCCCTTGGCCACTCACGAAAACATTGGTAGCTCCCAGCAGATACTGGCCGCCGACCACGACGCGGAAGGAGGTTCCCCGCTCGCCCCCCGCCGGATAGGCATAGCCGATGTGCGGCGGTCTCGCCGTTGCGGAGCCGACGGCAACCAGCAACATCGCCAGGGATTTTTGTAGCGTTTTCACGACATGATTTCCCGGAGCCGCCCGCCCATCGCCATGCCGTCGGCCTCGGTTGGGCTGACGCGGACATCGAGCCCCTGCGGGTGCGGCAGGCGCGCGGTGGTGTCGATGCCCATCTGCTCGTAGATGCTGCCAATCAGATCCCAGGGATAGACCGGGCGGTCGGCCACCTCCATTCCCTTCTCGTCCGAAGCACCGATCACATGGCCGCCCGCGAAGCCCCCGCCAGCCACCACGTGGGTGAAGCATTTCCCGTGGTGGCTACGCCCGCCGTTCCAGGGGGCGTCCCACATGATCTTGGGCGTGCGCCCGAATTCGCCGCCCCACCAGACGATGGTGGATTCGAGCAGCCCCCGGTCGGCCAGGTCTTCGAGCAGGGTGGCGAAACCGCGATCCATCTCGGGGAGCTTCCTGTTCACGATCTCGAAATGCTTTTTATGGGTGTCCCAGCCGTTGTAGTTGATGGTGACGTAGGGCACGCCCCGCTCCACCAGGCGGCGGGCGATCAGGCAGGAGGCACCGAAGTCGCTCCGGCCGTAGCGCTCGCGCAGCTTGGGATCCTCGGTCTTGATGTCGAACACCTTGCCGGCATCGCCGAGGATCAGTTCGTAGGCCAGGTCCTCGCACTGGTCCATTTTTCCAAAGGCTGGATTCCCCTCCATCTTGCGGCCGAGCGTCTCCAGATTGTGCAGCAGCTCCCGGCGGCCGCGCTGCCGTGCCTCGGTGATGCCCTGCTGGACAATGCCCTCCACGGCGAATACCGGGGCGCTCGGCTTGCCGCCCGTGGCGAAAGGCTTGTAGCGCAGCCCCATGAACCCGGACTCGGAAAAGCGGCCCTGCGGCTTGGTGAGCACGATGTAGGGGGGCAGCAGCCCCTCGTACCCCGCATCGTAGCCCCTGAAGCGCGACACTACCGCCCCCGCGCAGGGAAAGGAATCGCCGGTGCCGGGTAGCCGACCGGTCTGGGTGATGTACGAAGCGGTCTCGTGGGCGTTGTTACCGTGGGTCATGCTGCGGATGATGGAAAACTTGTCGGCTTGCTTGGCGAGCAGCGGCAGCTTCTGGCAGATCCGGATGCCGTCCACGTTGGTGGCGATCGGCGTGGTGTAGGGGCCGCAATAGTCGGCGCCCGCCCCCGGCTTGGGGTCGAAGGTGTCAAGATGCGAGGGGCCGCCCCACATCCAGATCTGGATCACCGACCTAGCCTTGCCCGGCTTGGCGGCCTCTCCCCGCGCGCCGAATGCCATTCCGCCGATCCCGGCGGCGCTGAGTTGAAGCATGTCGCGCCGCGTCAAGCTGTTCTGTGTTTTCATGGTTCGTTCCTCATTCTTCGTGCCTAGTTCCTCGTCCTTCGAAATTCCCTGTTCGTCTGTTCGATATTCGACATTCCCTAGTGCTTGTAGATAAACTCCTTGGTATTCAGCAACGCCCACACCACATCGATCGATGCGTCGCGGCGGCTCAGGCCGCTATCGCGGCCATAGTCCAGCGCCACCTGCGTCTCGTGCTTGGACGGGTAGCGCGAAAGGATGGTCAGATACATGTTTTCAAGCGCCTTCTTTGGGGGATCCCAAACCAGCTTGGCCTTCTTCTTTTTTCCCTTGTCCGGCTTCTTGTAGTGCATGCCCAGCAGCTGCGGGTTGGCCAGGATTTTTTTTTGGATATGGGTGGAGTTGAGCATGTGCAGCCGCTGGGAGGCCGACGGCGTGTTGTTGCGCTCGGATTCGAAGCCGGATGCGCGCGCCGGGCGGCCGAAGAGGTCGAGGAAGGGGCTGGTGATGCTGCCATCGGCCAATTCGACGGCCCGCTGGTTTTTCGGAATCCAAGTGAAGGGTTCGGGGATGGCGCTGGAGTAGGGCTCGGTGGTACGGGTGATCTGGTTGATGGCGTCGATCAGCACCTCGGCATCCATGCGGCGGACATAGTAGTGCGAGAAGTAGCTTTTGTCCTGGCTGTTTCCGGCATTGGGAACGGAGGAGAGCTGGTAGGTCTTCGAGTTGAGGATGATGCGGAAGATGTGCCGCAGGTCGTAGCCGCTCTCCACCAGCTCCCCGGCCAGAAAGTCGAGCAGTTCCGGATTTGTCGGCGGGTTGTCGGCGCGGAAATCGTCGGGCTCGTGCACGATCCCGCGGCCAAGCAGCCAGTACCAGACCCGGTTCACGATGCTCCGGGAAAACGCATCGCTGCCGACCAGCCAGTCGGCAAAGGCCGCGCGGGGATCCTGGCCGGGCTGGAGACGCGGCTCGGTGCCGTCGGGGAACCGCGCGACGACCGGCTGCTTGGTTTCGGGATCGACAAACCTTTTCGAGGGGTCGAAGAAAACGATCTCCTCCTTCCACTCGGCCGTTTTTTTGTAACCCACATTGCCGAAAAAGGCGGCCATGCCCATGAGCCTTTCGCGATCCCACCCGTCGGTGCGCATTCCCATGAAGGTGAGCGCCACGATCTGGGCGATCGCATCGCCCTCGTGCCGGGGGACGGCGCGGTAGAAATTGACGGGGGCGACGCGGAAGTTGCTACCGCTGGAAGTGAGCAGTGCCCGGGCAAATTCGTCGTAGGGCATGTTGTCGAAGATGGCGGTGCGCAGCCAGCGGTGGTAGGCCTGCACCGCGTTGGGCCAAAGGTTGCTGGGAAACTCAGCTTTGACGCGCAGCAGGTCGCACCACTTCATGGCCCAGTAGTCGGCGAACTCGCCGCGCTTGAAAAGCTCCTCGACTAGCTTGGCGCGCTTGTTGATGTCGGAGGAGGAGAGGAACCTGCGGCACTCCTGCGGGGTCGGCAGGGTGCCGGTCATGTCGAGGTAGACGCGGCGGAGGAACACCTCGTCGGAGCAACGGGTAGAAGGCGGGATGTTCAACTCGTCCAATTTTTTAAAGACCAGCCGATCAATCCTTCCGCTCGCCTTGTTCGGTGCGGCAACCGCGCCCCCCGCCACGGAGAGCGCCAGCAGCAAACCAAAGAGCCATGCTCGTTTCATTCCGCCCATTCCTTGTCCAGCGAACTTCCAGCCATTGGAAGCCCTGTCCAGAAAACGTTTTCAATCCCCGCATATTGCATAAAACGTCGGGGATTCCCACACAAACTTTCCCGGGGCGGAATACTATTTCCCGCAGCAAAACCGGAGAAACGCCTATGCGCGGTGGAAATAGTAGGTTTCGCCGTTGCGCTCTTCCTCGAAGAGCTGCTTTTGCGCGACCATTTTTTCCAGGGTTCGGAAGATGGATTCGAGCGGGGCGTTGTATTCCC
>WFRA01000131.1 GCA_015486775.1 Kiritimatiellales bacterium
GACTGACGGCCGTCAGTCTGGATGATAGGTCGTGTTCCTCCCCAAGCAGCAGGCGCAATACCACATTGGCCTGCATGTGCGCGGCAATGCCGACGCGCGGCGCCATCAGGCCGTAGCCCGGCGCAGCACCGGTTTCAAGGTCGCCGACCACATAAATCCGCTTTCCCATCCGGCGCACACCAATGCTTTCGCCGGAGCCATAGCCAGCCATGCCGGAGGCGGCGACAATCGGTGCGGCTCCAAACGATTGCAATAGCATGGTCTTCTGATCGGCGCGGTCGAACGCCTCTACCAGCACATCCACCTCCCCAAAAAGTTCCGAAATATTTTCCGGAACCACGCGGACGCAATGGGTCTGGTATTCCACATAAGGGTTGATCCGCCACAGGTTGGCTTCGAGTGCTTCGGTCTTGGGCAGGCCAATCTGGTCGATGAAATATTGCTGGCGGTTGAGGTTGCTCGGCTCCACCACATCGAAGTCGACCAGAATCAGCCGTCCCACCCCGATGCGCGCCAGCGCCACGGCGACGGAGGAGCCTAGCCCCCCGAGCCCGGCGATGCCGACCGTCGCGCCCTTGATTTTTCCATGCACCCCCGGCGTATGGCGAGCTGCCATGAGCACCTCGAGCTCTTCGGCCGGAGGTATCTCGCCCCGGGCGATCAGGTTCACCCGGTCGCCCTCGGCCAGCGGCAGATCCCCGGCCGCAACCGCGCCGTTGCAGATCAGCACATCCGCCAAAGGTTTTTCGCGGTCGCGCAACTGCATGAGCGTGGTGCCTTCCGGCACCTCGGTTTTGCGTTCGTTGAGCTGGATTTTCATAGCTGTTGTTTGCGGTTGATCCATAGCCGGAAAAAGCGGTCGGGAATCACGACCCCCCCCTCTTCCTTGTCGATAATGTCCTTTTTTAGCAACAGCTCGATTGCCCGCTGGACGTTCGACGAGCTACCCATCTGGTATTTGCGCACAAACCCGGAGGAAAAAACCTGCACGGCAGAACCTTCCGCGGCAACCCCCCGAAGGAACCGGCGCGGGTTGCGGGCAAGCGAATCCCAGAGGTTCATGAAGGCGTAGCTTTCGCGGTCGAGCAGGAGCTGGGTTGCCCGCTCGATCATCTCTTGTGTCACCTCCCCGCCCTCGTCGCACAACTCCCAAAGGGGATGGCACAGGTGCTGGGTATAGAACGGATGCCCCTCCGTCAGCCGGCAAAGTGCCGCGATGGTCTCCGCGCCGATTCGTTTGCCTGTTCCAGAAAACTTGTCGGCAATGAAGGTTTGCCAATGCTCCTGGGCAATAAGCCCCAGCGGATAATGCGCGCCGGAGCGGTACATTGGCCGACGGGAGTCCATAAACATCTGACGGATCAGGTGCTTGCGGCTGCCGCAAAAGATGTAGGCCACATTGGTCTGGTGCTGGATGGAACTGCGGAGCAGCCGCTCCACCACATCGCTCTCGTATTCCAGGATTTGCTGGAACTCGTCGAACACCACCACGATACGCTTGCCCTCCTTTTCCGCCGCCTTGGCGGGCATGGCCAACACCTCTTCGAGTAGCGGGACGTCGGGGCGCTTCTGATCAAACCCAAAGGTGACAACGGGCCTGCCCTCGTCGTTGGCCGTAACCGACGGAACCAGCCGATTGAAAAAGGTTTTTGCGGTGTGCAGCAGCTTGTCCGCACTCGTGGCCATCGCCTCCGAAAACGCCTTGGCGCACGCCAGCGCAAACGAGGTTTCGCCATCGGTCGGCCAGAGATCGATGTAGACGGATAGATATTCATCTTCCGGCAATTCGCTCAGCACCTTGCGGATGAGCGAGGTCTTGCCCAGCCGCCGCTCGGAATAGACAAACAGCTTTTCGGCATTCTCCACCGCCCGCCGCAAATCCGCCACCTCCTGTGTCCGGTTGCAAAACGACTCGCCCGAGACCACACCGCCATATTGGAAAGGATTTTTCATTATTACGCCTCCTGCGTAACGCAACATGCGTAATTCTGGGCGAGACCGCAAGCGGATTCGGCAAACATTTGCCTTCTCTGAAATTACCCCCTTGCGTTACGCAGATTGCGTAACGCCCTTTCTTTCCACTTCCCGCTTTACTTCCAACCCTTGGAAGGGCAACTTCGCCCCAAGTCACCCGGGGTGCCATCCCGCTTTTGCGGGGAAGCACGAATCCTGAAGCACTAAATCCGAATGCTTTGTATTTTAGGTTTGGAATTTGTTTCGGGTTTCGAGTTTAGGATTTAGGATTTTTCCATGTGCTGAGATTATACCCGTTGAACCTGATCCGGATCATGCCGGCGCAAGGGAGCGTGGAGATTTCTCCAGCGTTTCCGGGTTCCCGGGAACGCTTTTTTGTTGGAGAATGAAAATGAAACTAACCGTAAACGGCGAGCCGCACCAACATGCTGGCGATGGCTCCATCGCCGCCCTGCTCGAAGAGCTGGGCACAAAAAAAGAACACACCGCCCTCATGCTCAATGGCGACGTGGTGCCTTCCAAGGATTGGAAAACCACCGCGCTCGTCGAAAACGACGAAGTCGAAATGCTCGTCTTTGTTGGTGGTGGATAGAGAATATCGAACAGACGAACAAGGAATGTCGAATCTTGAAGTTCGGAGAGGGAATAATGGTAAAAGATATTTTTGAAATCGGAGGCGAAGAGTTCGGCTCGCGCCTATTTTTGGGCACGGGCAAGTTTTCAGATACGAAAACGATGGTCGAAGCGGTCAAAGCTTCGGGAACCGAGCTGGTGACGGTGGCGCTGCGGCGCTTCAACCGCGAGCAGGCGGAGGACGATCTCTACGGCCCGCTCTCCGAACTCAAAAATGTGCGGCTCATGCCCAACACCTCCGGTGCCATGAATGCCAAAGAGGCCGTCCGCGCCGCGATGCTTGGCCGCGAACTGAGCAAAAGCCCGATCGTGAAGCTGGAGATCCACCCAAACCCGCACCACCTGCTGCCCGACCCCATCGAAACCTACGAGGCCGCCATCGAACTCGTGAAGCAGGATTTTATCGTCCTGCCCTACATCCCGGCCGACCCCGTGCTCGCCAAGCGGCTCGAAGAGATCGGCTGCGCGGCCGTCATGCCGCTGGGCGCGGCCATCGGCACCGGCAAAGGGCTCTCCACCGCCGGGATGATCAAAATCATCATCCGCGACGCCGACATTCCCGTGGTGGTTGACGCCGGTCTGCGTGCCCCGTCCGAGGCCGCCCGCGCGCTGGAGATGGGCTGCGACGCCGTGCTCGTCAACTCCGCCATCGCCGCCGCGGAAAACCCGGCGGCCATGGCGGCCGCCTTCAAAACCGGCACCGAAACCGGTCGTGCCGCTTATCTGGCCGGTCTCATGCCCACCTCCGAAGTTGCCCTCGCCAGCTCGCCGCTCACCAACTTTCTCTCCAAAACCGATAGCGAATAATTCCGCCCATCTCTAATCCAGATTGACGATCGTCAATCTGGATTAGAGATCTGCCCATGAAAAAACCACTTCCAGACTGGCTCGATCCAACGCCGTGGCTTCCAAACACGGGAAGCTCAGACCGACGTGCCATCGAAGCCGCCATCCGCTCGGAGAATCCAGGCGAGCGGGAGCTGGCTCTGATGCTTTCGCCCGCAGCCCAAGATTTTCTCGAACCCATGGCGCAGCGGGCGCAGGCGATCACGCGCCGCCACTTTGGGCGGACCATCAAGCTCTACACCCCGCTCTATCTCTCCAACTTTTGCAACGGCGGTTGCCTCTACTGCGGCATTGCCGCCGACCGCAAGGCGCAACGCTCCGTGCTCGACCAAAAACACCTGCGCCACGAAATGGAGGCTATCAAGGCGATGCACCTCGAAGAGCTCGTGCTGCTCACCGGCGAACGCATGCCGGAGGCCGATCTCCCCTATCTGCGCGACTGCGTGGCCATTGCCGCCGAACAGATCCACAATGTGAACATCGAAGTCTTCCCGATGGCGGAAGACGAATATCGCCTGCTCGCCGACGCGGGCTGCACGGGCGTGACGCTCTATCAGGAAACCTACGATCCCGTCGTCTACGAAAAGATGCACCGCTGGGGTGCCAAACGCGATTATTTTCAACGATTGGAAGCGCCCGACCGCGCCCTGCGCGGCGGCATGCGCTCCATCGGCATCGGCGCCCTGCTCGGGCTCGCCGACCCGCGTTTCGACATCCTCTGCACCTACCGCCACGCCAAACACCTGCTGAAAACCTACTGGCGGGCCGGCGTCTCCATCTCCTTCCCGCGCATCCAGCCGCAGCTCGGCGGCTTTGTCCCCGACCACCCCGTCGACGAAAAAATGCTGGCGCAATTTATCTTTGCCCTGCGCATCTGCCTGCCCGAAATCCCGCTCGTACTCTCCACCCGCGAACCCGCCCGCGTCCGCGACGGCCTCGCCGGGGTGGGCATCTCGAAAATGAGCGTGGCGAGCAAAACCACCGTCGGCGGATATTCCGACGACTCCGAGGAATCCACCGAGCAATTTTCCATCAGCGACGACCGCGGCATTCCCGAATTCTGCGCCATGCTCCGCGCCAAAGGGCTCGAACCCGTCTTTAAAAACTGGGACTCCACCTACCGCGAACCCGCGCATTACCGCGTAGCCGCAAAAAACCTCGACGATCTGCGCAAAACCGCAAAGATCGGCGATGTACTTTCCTCCACCGGAGAAAGCTGGAAAGTCGAAAATTCCCCATGAATTTGTGGAGGGAAACCACATCGCCCTCCCTTCAATAGGCTTGTATTCCGGCGGGTAGGCTTTACTTTTGGGCGACCTTTTATTTGGAGAGAGCCGATTCAACCCACGGAAATAAAATTGAGCCGCTACCTTGTTCCGCATCGCCGGGAAATCCTTGCGACGGTGGGATGCGTGCTGGTGGCGGTGGGGATCAATCTCTACCTACCGTTTATCATGCGGCAGGTGATCGACGGGCTTTCCAGCAAAACGCTGGGACAAGCGGAGTTGACCCAATTGCTCGGGATCTATCTGCTGCTCGGGTTGGTTTCGGTGGTGTTTTCGCGCCTGCTCCGGAAGATTCCGCTCAAGCTTTCCCATAAGGTGGAGTATGCCTTGCGGGCGGATGTGTTCGAACACCTGACCCACCTTGACCAGGCTTTCTACCGCAACGAGCGCACGGGTGACCTGATGACCCGCATGTCGTCGGACATCAACCTGATCCGCGACGCTATTGGCCAAGGACTCCTGCAAGGCATCCGCACGATTGCGGTGCTGATCTTTGCCTCGGTCGTGATGCTGCTCACCAACCGGTCGCTGGCGCTGCTGGTTTTTTCGCTCTACCTTCCAATGGTTGGAATCTTTTTCCTGATCCTTCGCAAGATGCGGCGACAGCAGAAGGATTTGCAGGAGCATGTCTCGGAGGTGTCGAACTTTTGCCAGGAGAGTTTTGCGGGCATCCGCACCATCAAGGGCTTTGCACTGGAGCGGCGGCGCAACGCGCAGTTCGAGGCGCTCAACGACGGGCTGGTGAAGAAAAATATGGTGCTGCAAATGTCGCGCCAGAGCCTCTGGCCGTTTATGGCATTTTGGTTTAGCCTCGGCATGATTTTTATCCTCAATCTGGGCGGGCGAAAGGTAATCGACGGCACGCTGACCCTCGGCACACTGACCCAATTTATCCAGTATCTACTCTACATGCAGTGGCCGTTGCTGGCGCTGAGCTGGAGCACCAGCCTGATCCAGCGCGGGAAGGTGAGCTGGGTTCGGATCAAGGAGATCTTGGAGCGGCAACCGACCATTGAATGTCGAATATCGAACAAGGAACCGCAGAATAACGAAGGTCTTGATCCTTCAAAATTCGACATTCCTTGTTCGACATTCTGCGGTTCAACATCGGCCTCGATTCAATTCAACCATGTTGGCCTGGATATCAAAGGCCGCTCGTTCCTCCACGATATTGAGCTCAACATTCCGCAAGGCACCACGCTCGGGATCACCGGCCCAACGGGGAGCGGCAAGACCCTGCTGGTTTCGCTCGTCGCCCGCCTGATGGATCCAACCACGGGAAGAATTTTCCTTGGCGAAACAGACCTGCGCGACATTCCCCTGCCGGAGCTACGCGGCAGGATCGGCTTTGCGGCTCAAGAGCCCGTGCTCTTTTCCCAAACCTTGGAACACAACATTGGCTTCGGCGTCGCCAAGCCCGACAAAGATTTGATTGGCTGGGCGGCAGAGGTTGCCCACCTGCGCGACGATGTGGAGGGCTTCCCCGAACGTTTTCAAACCCTGCTTGGCGAACGCGGCGTAACCCTCTCCGGCGGCCAGCGCCAGCGCACCGCCATCAGCCGCGCCGTCGCCCGCCGCCCCGACATCCTGGTTCTCGACGATGTCCTCTCCGCCGTTGACACGCAAACCGAAGCCGCCATCATGGGCAAGCTCCAGCCGGTGATGGCCGAGCGCACCACCCTATTCGTGAGCCACCGCGTCTCCACCCTGCGCTACGCCGACGAAATCATCGTGCTTGAAGCGGGGCGCATCACCCAGCGCGGCACGCACGAAGAGCTGATCCGGCAGCCCGGCTACTACGCCGAACTCAACACCCTCCAGCAACTCGAAGAGCAACTGGAAACCACCGGATAGCCAAAAATATTTCGTGGTCATAATTACCGCTCCGCGTCAGCCTTACATTTGGGTCTATGTAGCGGCGTTTCTAAGAAACGCTGCTACAAACAAGAAGGGAATGGCGAACAGGGAGATCGAAAATGTAGAAGAGGCATCCTGCCTCTTTGCGGGGAATCGGTACGGATACCACGAGGACGAATCCAATTTTTGCGACGGAATGTTCAAAGTGCAGACCCCAATCTCCCGAACGCGCGGCACATCCAAACTCCGGTCGCAAGTTTTGATTACCACCTTGATTGATGAAGTAGTCTTCGGGTGGCAGGAGGTAACGAAGCTATACCTGCAGCGCTATTGCGTCGAACTCGCCTTCCGTCACTTGAAGATCAAGATAGGGATTGAGAGGATTCGCAAACGAAAGCTTTTGCGAATTGAACAACTTCTGTTTGCAGCGATCGTACTATTCAATCTATCGGTGGCACTCAGGAACAGAATCAGACGATCGAGTCTTCTACTGGAAAAGGCGGGGATAAAGCCACACTGTTTCACATTGTGCATAGAACTCCTTCACATCTTCCTTCAAGCCACCCTGAAGCCGCAGTACGGGGTCAAGAAAAAGATGGATGTGAGCTTGAGAGCAATCAGAGGCTGTTGGTTCATCTATAAGTCATGGCGAGCGGAGCCTCGCATTTGCCATACGCCGCCATCTGAGTTTTCCGTTCAAAAAGGAGTTGTAATGCTTGCGGAGGTTGAATCCGCGAAATTCCTAAGCATTGAGTACGAAATACTCGCGCAGAAGTACGGCCAAAAGGAGCAGAA
>WFRA01000132.1 GCA_015486775.1 Kiritimatiellales bacterium
CTGAGTTTTCCGTTCAAAAAGGAGTTGTAATGCTTGCGGAGGTTGAATCCGCGAAATTCCTAAGCATTGAGTACGAAATACTCGCGCAGAAGTACGGCCAAAAGGAGCAGAAAAATGCTTAACCTCCCATCTATTAGGGCGGGGGGTTAAGTCGTGCAGCCATGGGTTTCTTGCTCAAGATAGATGTATCTTGGTATGTTCTGCCCAATATATCAACTATATTTTAAACAAAAATGAGGTCTGGATATAGATCTATAAAAACAGAACATCTGGCAATCAACAAAATCACCTTGTAAAAAAGCCCCGCAAAAGCAGGGCTTAAAAAATGGAGCCAGCGGTCAGAGTCGAACTGACGACCAACGGATTACAAATCCGTTGCTCTGCCACTGAGCTACGCTGGCTCGAAAAGGAAGGGCGGATTATGCGAATATCGCGCGTGAAGTCAATACGCCGAATCCGGAATTATTTCCAATTGCTGGAAACAGGCTTCCAATGCCCGGGCGGATTTGGCTAGCATGGCCGCATGAATCGCTATCCAAACCTTGGAAGGGTTGTGCTGGCGAGCGCGTCTCCGCGCCGCCGCGAGCTGTTGTCGGCGCTGGGCCTGATATTTGAGGTGGAGGCACCGCAGATCGACGAGGCATTGCTTCCGGGCGAGGCCGCTCGCCCTTTCGTTGAACGGATGGCCAAGGAAAAGGCCGATGCCGCCGCCACCGATCCGGAAACGGTCGTGATTGCCGCCGACACCATCGTTGTCCTAAACGACAGAATTCTGGGGAAGCCCGCCAACGAGGAAAATGCCTTCGAAATGCTGGTGGGGCTTTCGGGAAGGAGCCACGAGGTCATCACCGGAGTCTGCGTACGGAGGGGTGCGCAATACCGGGTCTTTTCGGTGGCGACCAAGGTGGTTTTCCGAACCTTGGAAGCGGAGGAGATCCGCGCATACATTGCTTCGGGCTGCCCGATGGACAAGGCGGGGGGCTACGCCATCCAAGGCGGCGCGGCGCACATGGTTCGGGTCATCGAGGGTTCCTACACCAATGTGGTTGGCTTGCCGCTGTGCGAGCTGCACGAAGCCTTGATTTCCTTTTGATTCCTCTGGGGGCATCCGCTACATTGCTTGGGTGTATCGATCGAGAACCCATATGCCAAGACGACCCCGCCGAGACCGCCACCTTTTGTGGATGCCCCTTGCCTTGGGCATGGCCATGCCCGGCGCGGTGCTTGCCCGCGAAGGTTCCAACGGCTATCTTGAGGATCTGGGAAGCATGCCGGCCATCATCGTCCTGCTTGCTTCCGTCCTAGTTCTGCTGGTCGGCATCCTTCTGCGGCTGCAGCAGATGCGCAGTAGCCTCGCCAAAAAAACGGAGGCGCTGGAGAGGAGCGAGCGGCGCCTGCGCCTGATGGGCGACAATCTGCCCAACGCCACCCTCTTTCAGCTGGCGCACCCCCCCGGCGGAGGTTTTTCCTTCCGCTACCTGAGCAAGGGCCACGAAGAGTCGCTGGGCATTGAGCACCACCGGGTGATGGAAGATGCCAAGCTGGTGTTCGAGCACCTCTACGAGGAGGATCTCCCCGCCCTGAAGGAGGCCTTCCGCAGAGGCAAGGAGGAGCTTGCCCCGACGAATCTGGACATCCGAATGCTGGATGTTTCCGGAAACCTCAGGTGGCTGCGCATCGGCACCGTACCTCACCGGGATGGAGAAACTCTGGTCTGGGACGGCCTTGTCCAGGACATCACCGACAATAGGAAGATCGAAGCCACCTTGGTCGAAGAAACCCGCAACTTCCGGAACCTCTTTGAAACCATCGACGATCTGTTGGTGGTCTGCGATACGAACGGAAACCTGCTGCACACCAACCGAGCCATTGAAAAGCGGCTGGGCTATTCTCACGACGAGCTGGCCGGCATGAACCTGTTCGACCTCTACCCCGAAGCAGTCCGCGCCGAGGCCTGCCAGGTGGTGGCGCTCATGCAGATGGAGCAAACGAGCACCTGCAGCCTGCCCCTCCAACTGAAAAGCGGGGAAACCATTCCGGCAGAAATGCGCATTTTCCAAGGGTTGTGGAAAAACAAAAGCGCCATTTTCGGGGTCGTGCGCGACATTGCCAAAAAGCGGCAGACCGAACTTGCGCTACACGAGTCGCAGCGCATGCTGCAGCTGATCATGGATACCATTCCCCTGTCCGTGTTCTGGAAAGATCAGGATTCCATCTATCTTGGCTGCAACAAGGCCTTTGCCCGTGAATGCGGCCTCTCTTCCGCCGAAGAGGTGATCGGGAAAACCCCGTTCGACCTGTTTGATTCCGAGGCTGCGGAGGCCATGGCTGGCCATGACCGGCAGATGATCGCGGCCAACCGGCCGCTGCTCAATGTGTTGCAATCCCACTCGCTACCGAACGGCCGCACGGGCTGGCGGGAAACCAGCAAGATCCCCCTCAAGAACGAAGAGGGGGATGCCGTGGGCATCCTGGGGGTCTGGCGAGATGTCACCCAACAGAAGAACGCCGAAGAACGGCTCAAGGGCACCCTGGAGGACATGGATCGCTTCAACCAGCTCATGCGCGGGCGCGAGCGCCGAACCCTAGAGCTCAAAAGCGAGGTCAACGAGCTCCTCAGGAAACTGAACCTGCCCGAAAAATACCGTACCACCATGGACTCCCAGCGATGAACCCAAAGCATGGAAACAACAGGAACCCGGGAAACTACGGCCTCTTTGCCCTAGCCGTGGCTCTCTACATATCGGGCGTGGTGGCCTTTTCCGCCTGGTCCTACAACCAGCACCGCCGCCTCCTGCTCAACCATGTCGATCAGGCGCTGGTCAACGCCACCCAAGCCACCGAGCAGATTCTCGGAAGCCTGTCGATCGAGTGCGCGATCAAGACCGGAAGCATCCAGGGCATGGGCTATGCCGAGGATCGAAAAAAACTCGAGCACTTTGCGGATGCCTGTGGATTCGACGCCACGGGGGTGCTTGTCCGCGAAGGCAGCAACATCTGGATTCTCGTTGCGGGAACCCGGCACCGCGGAAGCGTTCCAGAAGGTGACATCCACTTCAGGGATCGCCCGGCACCGCAGGTGGCCGCCGCCATCGCGAAGCTGGTTAAATCGGAGGACTCCGACACCCGCGTCCAAAACATCCTGCACGAGAAATACGGCCCGCTGCGCCTGGCCGTTCGCTACCATTCCCTTTCCCCGGATACCGGCTATGTCCTGGCGGTGAGCCAAGACATCGGGCCGTTCAACGCCCGCATACGGAATCTGGCGATCCACACCGGGATCACCGGCCTTTTCCTCGTTGCGATGGCCTTCCCGCTGATTTTCCTCTACAACCGCGCCCTGTCGAAAACCACCCGCCAGCTGGCCGAGCTCAACACCCGGCTCCAGCAGGACGTCAGCAAGCAGAAAAAACGCGAAGCCGAGCTCAAGGATGCCATCCGCGACCTCGAACGCTTCAATGCCGTCACCCTTGGGCGGGAAAACCGCATTATCGAGCTCAAGGCCGAAATCAACACCCTGCTTGAACAGATGAAGCGGAAAAAACGCTACAACGTCAACCCCGAGAAACAACCCCTTCCAGATACCCAAGATGGCTCGTCGACTTAAACTCAATACTCGGATCGGGATCGGCTTCGCGATCGTCTCGGCCATCAACATACTGGTGCTCGCCGCAGCCTTCCACAGCCTGTCGTCGACCACCGACCCCTTCTTTTTCTATTTCGCCGGCTTGTTCCTGTTGCTCTCCAGCTGCACCGGCTACCTGGCCGGGAGCGCCGTGGCTCACCACCTCGAATCCGGAGGCTCCGAATCCGACCTCGAAATACGTGCGCAGCTCAAGACGGTCAAGGAACTCATGAAGGCCAACGAATACCTTGAGACCGAGACCCTCGACCTCAAGAACCACCGCAAGGCCCTGCTCAGCATCATGGAGGATGCCGAACGCTTCAACGCCGAACTCAAGCACGAAATCGCCGAACGCAAGCAGGCCCAGGCCGAGGCCGCCCGCGCCAAGGAAAACAAGGAACTGATCCTGCACGGCGGGGACCTTGGCGACTGGGAATGGGACATTCCCAACAAAAAAGTGGAATACAACACCCGCTTCACAGCCATTCTCGGCTATCTCCCAGAACAGGTGGCCCACGGCGAAAAATGGCGCGAGGAGTGCGTCCACCCCGACGATCTCGAGCGAGTCTCCCGAACCTTGGCCGACCACTTCAACGATCGAACCGAACTCTACACCTGCGAATACCGCGTTCGCCGGGGCGACGACTGGATCTGGGTCCTTGACCGGGGGAAAATCATCGAATGGAGCCCGGATCGGACTCCCCTTCGGATGTACGGCACCCTGCTCGACATCACCGAACGCAAGGAATACGAGCTGGAGATGCGCGAGGCCAACCGGAAACTCGACAAGCACAGCCGCGAACTCGAAGAAAACCAGCGCATCATGATGGGCATGATGGACGATGCCAACGATGCCCGCGACAGCCTGGAAAAAGCCAACCGGCAACTGCAGCTGGCCAACGAGCGCTCCAAGCAGGCCAACCAGGCCAAATCCGACTTCCTGGCCAGCATGAGCCACGAGATCCGCACCCCCATGAACGGGATCATCGGCACGGCTAGCCTGCTCGGCGACACCTCGCTCGACCCGGAGCAAAAGGAATACCTACGCATCATCCAGACCTCCGGCGATGCCCTGCTCACCCTGCTCAACGACATTCTGGACTTCTCCAAGATCGAGGCCGGCAAGCTAGATCTCGAACTCCGAGCCTTCGACCTGCGCGAAACCTGCGAGCACATCACCGAGCTGCTCACCCCGACGGCGCTCGAAAAGGGGATCGACCTCATCCTGCGCTACTCCCCCGCCACGCCGGCCTGGGTGGTCGGGGATGCCGGGCGCATCCGCCAGGTGCTGATGAACCTTGTGGGGAACGCGCTAAAGTTCACCCGCGAAGGCCATGTCTACATCAACATCGATGCCGTGGCCGGCACCGAAGCGGAGACCACCATCCTCTTCAATGTCGAGGACACCGGCATCGGCATAGACCAAGGGGACCAGGCGCAGCTCTTCCGCAAGTTCTCGCAAGGCGACTCCTCCACCACCCGCGAGCACGGCGGTACCGGCCTCGGGCTCGCCATCTGCAAGCAGCTCGTCTCCCTGATGGACGGGAAGATCGGGATGGAAAGCGAACTTGGGAAAGGTTCCACCTTCTGGTTCCGGCTCCACCTGCCCGTTGCCGAGCGGCCGGTGCCCGCCGCGATCGACCAGACCCTGTTCC
>WFRA01000133.1 GCA_015486775.1 Kiritimatiellales bacterium
CTCTTCGAAATGCTCCGGCAGGAGATGGTTCCCGACAGCGCCCGCCTCACCCCGGTTTTTGAATGAAAAGGGCAGGCTTTTTTCCTCCCAAGGCTTGCTCCCGCTCCAGAACGGTTCTACATTCCAGTCGGTTAATGGAGGGACGGAAAGTTCCATGAATGCGACAATGCAGAAAATTGAAACCATGCCCGCCGATGTCCAGCGGGAGGTGCTGGATTTTGCCCGGTTCCTGATGAGCAGGCAAGAGTCGCATCGGCAAGGCAAGCCCCTGAAGCAAAACTGGGCCGGCGCGTTGCGCGAACATAAAGACCGGTTCACCTCGTTGGATTTACAGAAAAAGGCCAGCGACTGGCGGATCTGATGTACCTGATCGACACCAATATCTGGCTCGAAGAACTTCTGGGGCAGGATCGGTCGGAGGAGGTTTCCGGGTTTTTGGATCGCGTTCCTTCGGATCAACTCTACATGACCGATTTTTCCTACCACTCCATCGGGGTGATTTTTTCCCGCCTCGGAAAGATGGACTCTTTTACTGTTTTCTCTACGGATGTCTTTTTGGAATCCGCCGTGAATTTGGTTGGGCTCTCGCCTTCCGAGATGGTGCTGCTTCCCAATCTTTGCAAAAAATACGGGTTTGATTTCGACGATGCCTACCAATACGCCATTGCCGAGATACACGGACTGGAGATCGTTAGTTTCGATCATGACTTCGACGGAACAAGCCGCGGGCGAAAGGAACCCCGGGATATCCCGTCCTAATTTTTTAGGCGACGAATCCAAACTTATTTTTCGCGCGATTCGAATGATGGCGCTATCCAGATCGGAGCAAGGCAATGGGCATAGAGATCGAACGCAAATTTTTGGTGAAGGACGATTCGTGGCGCGCGGCGGCCGACGATGGGCTGGAGTGCCGCCAGGGCTACTTGGCTGCCGAAAAAGGAAAGACCGTCCGGGTGCGGATCATGGGAACAGAAGCTTTCCTGACGATCAAGGGCGCAATGGCCGGGATCAGCCGCGCCGAGTTTGAGTACGAAATCCCGCCCTCCGATGCCGAAGCCCTGCTGGCGCTCTGCGGCGGCGCGGTAGTGGAAAAAAGGCGCCACCTCGTCAACCACGGCGGCATGGTCTGGGAGGTCGATGTCTTCGGTGGCGCCCACGCCGGGCTGGTGCTGGCCGAGATCGAGCTGGAGCGTGAAGACCAGGAATTTGAACTGCCGGGCTGGGCGGGGGAAGAGGTTTCCCGCGACCCGCGCTACTTCAACGCGGTTCTCGCCCAGCGCCCTCGCTCCTGAAGAGCCGGTTCTTTTGGGTTTTTTCTTCCAACGCCTGGAAATCAGGCCTATATTCCCCGCTCTTTTCCACAACCTTTGGAACCAATCATGAGCATGGAAGACAACACCTCCGAAAACGGGATTCTGGCAAAGCCGCTCACGGGCAATATCCTGGCCGTGGCCTCCGGCCTGTCGTTCTTTTTTCTCTGCATGATCCTCCCGCTGGTCGGCCCGGCCGGCAGCAAGGTGGCGAATGCGTTGCAGAACAAGATGGCCTTTCTGGCGGTATTGCTGGTGACGTTCCTGCTCGCGGCGCTGGCGGCCTACTCCAAGCTCCAGAGCAGGAAGAGCGACGGCAGCCCCCTGCCGGTCTACTCCCTCGGGCTGTGCGCCGTGTGCATCCTCACCCTGCTGGTTCTGCTGGTGAACGGCTTCGCCATTTGATAGGGCGGCTCCCGGCTCGCGTCAGATTCCCATTCCGCAGCCGGGCGTTTCGCGGGTGCGGACAACGACCCCGCTTTCGGTGCGGGTGACGAGGCTGCCGGGCGGCGTGCTTTTCATCAGGAAAACGTTGCCGGCCACGACGGTGCCTTTGCCGATCACCGTGTCGCCGCCCAGAATCGTGCTGTTGGAATAGACGATGACGTTGTCTTCGACGGTGGGGTGGCGCTGGATGTGCTTGATCGGTCGGCCATGCTCGTCGAGTGGGAAGCTTTTCGCGCCGAGGGTGACGCCTTGGTAGAGCTTGACGTTGTCGCCAATGTGGCAGGTCTCGCCAATGACGACGCCGGTGCCGTGGTCGATAAAAAATCCCTTTCCAATGGTGGCACCGGGATGGATGTCGATCCCAGTGAGCGAATGGGTGGTTTCGCTCATCATGCGGGGAATGAGCGGGGTGTCGAGCTTGTAGAGTTCGTGGGCGATGCGGTGGGAGGTGATGGCTCCGAGGCCGGGATAGGCCAGCTTGACTTCGGCATAGCTCAACGCGGCGGGGTCGCCGTTGTAGGCGGCCTTGACATCCTCCACCAGCAGGGCGCGGATTTCGGGGATGGTGGCGAGGAACTGGTTCAGGATGCCGGTGGCGGCCTGGTCGGGGTTGTCGAGGGGCGGCCGGTTTTCGTGCAGGTCCGCCGCGCCCATCCAGCGGAAAGGCAACGCCCTCGCAATCTCCGGTTGCAGGATCTCTGCAACGTTTTCCAGCTGCTGGACAAAATAGGCCATGAAGTCGTCCGGTTCGGGAATATATTTTCCGGGAAAGAGAATGTCGGAAAGGATTCGCTGCGCCTCGGTGACCTGGGCGATTTCTGGATGCTCCCAGAGCGGCCGGTCCGGCAGGTCGGTCTCGGAGTGGGTGTAGAGCGGAACAAGTTGTTCCGCCGTCTTCTGGATCTGTTCAACGGTTTTCATGGGAGGAAAGCTACCGTCCGCTTGGGCTGGAAGCAATTTTATTCTTTTATGCGGGCGGCGCATCGTGAACTATCCACGTTTACCAATTTAGAGGATTTTTGAGATGAAGTATATCAGCACGCGCGGGCGAATGGCACCCATCGGATTCCAGGATGCGGTGATGACGGGGCTGGCGCCGGACGGCGGCCTGCTGTTGCCGGAAAGCCTTCCAGACGTTGGAAACAGGCTGGAGGAGTGGGCGGAGCTTTCCTACCAGGAACTGGCCTTCGAGATCATCAGCCTGTTCGCCACCGACATTCCGCCCGCCGACCTGGCCGAGCTGGTTACCGACAGCTATGCCACCTTCGAGTCCGCCGAGGTGGTGCCGTCCGTCGAAGTAGGCGACTTCCAGATATTGGAACTTTTCCACGGCCCGACGCTGGCTTTCAAGGACGTTGCCCTGCAATTCCTCGGCAACCTTTTTGAATATATTTTGGAGCAGCGCGGCGGGAAGCTGAACATTCTCGGTGCCACCAGCGGCGACACCGGCAGCGCGGCGATCCACGGCGTGCGCGGCAAGCCGAACATCAACATTTTCATCATGCACCCCGCCGGGCGCACCAGCCCGCTGCAGGAAAAGCAGATGATCAGCGTGCTCGACCCCAACGTCTTCAACCTCGCGGTCGACGGCACCTTCGACGACTGCCAAAACATCATGAAGACCACCTTTGGCGATGTGGCGTTCAAGGAGGCGCATTCGCTCGGATCCGTCAACTCCGTCAACTGGGCGCGGGTGCTGGCGCAGACCGTCTACTATTTCTACGCCGCCTTCCGAGCCATGGAAAAGACCGCCGCCAACTCCGTCCGCTTTTCCGTTCCGACCGGAAACTTTGGCGATATCCTCGCGGGCTACCTTGCCCAGCGCATGGGCCTGTCGATCGACAAGCTGATTCTCGCCACCAACGAAAACGACATTCTTTCGCGCTTCTTCAACAGCGGCACCTACGGTATGGCCGACGTGGTGCCGACGCTGAGCCCGTCGATGGATATTCAGGTCGCCAGCAACTTCGAACGCTATCTCTACTACAAGGTGGGGCAGGATTCCGACAAGCTCTCCGTCCTTATGGACGACTTCAAGGAAAATGGGTCGCTCTCCATCCCGCTCAACGAAAACGGCGCGGTCGACGACCTCTTTGTCGCTGGGCGCGGCGATACCGCCGCCACGCTGGCGACCATCAAAAAATACCACGACCAGCATGGCTATGTGCTCGATCCGCACACCGCCGTCGGCGTGTTCGTGGCCGAGCAGTTTCAATCGTTGGAAGCGCCGACCATCTGCCTCGCCACCGCGCATCCGGCCAAATTTACCCAGGCGATCGTCGACGCCACCGGCGAGGAAGTCCACCATCCGACCCTCGACGCCCTCGCCGACGCCGAAACCCGCTGCGACCCCATCGCTAACGATGTCGATGCCGTGAAACAATATCTCGTGAACCACATTTAGTTTAGCGATGTGCCTTGCCGTTCCAATCAAGGTGGTTGAGCTGCTCGATGGCCAAAAGGCGGTCGGGGAGCAGATGGGTGTGCGGGTGGAGTTTTGACGGCGCTGCTCGACGGGGTGGAGCTGGGCGACCATGTGTTGGAGCACACCGGGATTGCGATCAAAACGCTGGACGAGGCCGAGGCGCAGGAGACGCTGGAGGTCTGGAACGAATTAAATAGGCGATGGCGGAGGGGGCGGATGTGCAGCCGGTCGATTGTCCAATGTTTGGAAAAATCTGTACGCCCGACGCGCCGGTCGGCTCCTGCATGGTCAGCGCCGAGGGGGCGTGCAATGCGGCGTTTTTGTTTGGATAAACCGTTCGCGGTTTTGTAGTTTCGGGGGTCTTGGAGGATTGGCCATGGGTGAACCGGCATATAAAGACAAGCGATATACGTGGAACGACTACAGGCAGTTGCCGGACGACGAGCGGTGGGAAATCATTGGCGGCGAGATGTTCGACATGTCGCCCGCCCCGACCACGCGGCATCAGAGCATTTCAGGGGAGCTCAGTTTCCAACTGATGGGTTTCTTTAAGGGGAAGCCCTGTAAGCCGTTCATTGGGCCGACGGATCTAAAGCTCTCGAACGAGGATGTGGTTCAGCCGGATCTGATGGTGGTGTGCGACCAAAGCCAGATCACGGAATCGCATGTGGAGGGTGCACCGGTGTTGGTGGTGGAGATCCTTTCGCCCTCCACGCAGCGCCACGACCGCAAGCGGAAGATGGAACTCTATGCCCGCGCCGGGGTGAAGGAGGTCTGGCTGGTGTCGCCGCTTCCTCCGGGCATCGAGGTTTTTCTTTTGGATGGAGCGACCTATCGCTTCATGGGCATGTACCAGATTGAGGATGATTTTAAATCGCCGGGCTTCGAGGAGTTGGAGCTCGATTTGGAGGCGATGTTTGATTTCCCGCTGGAGCCGACCCCCGAGGTCTATGTGGTCAAGGAGGACGGAGCGGGATATCGGGCGAAGGATGTCCTCTGAAAAAATCATATTGGGGCATGGCTCCGGTGGGCGGATGACGCGCGAGCTGGTGCGGGATATTTTTTGCAGGCACCTCGGCGATGCCGGGTCGGAGTCGCTGGACGATGGGGCGGTGCTTTCCCTTTCCCGGAAAACCGACGGGGACACCGCTTCTACGAAATTGGTTTCACGACAGATCCGTATGTGGTGAGTCCGCTGGAGTTTCGTACCTTGGAACGTATCGTGAAGTCGATTGCCGAAAAGGCGCGCGAAGCGGAAGTGCGGATGGTCTGCGGTGACACCAAGGTGGTGGAGAAGGGGAAGGGCGACGGAATCTTCATCAACACGGCGGAAATCGGCGTGCTCGAAAAGCCCCTGCCTTCCAAAACCATCGAACCGGGCGACAAGATTATTGCCAGCGGAACCATCGGCGACCACGGCATGGCGCTGCTGACGATGCGCAAGGGCTTTCCGCTCAAGTCGGATTTGCGGAGCGACTGCGCCCCGCTCAATGTCATGATTTTCCAACTATTGGAAAGGGTGGAGGTGAAGTGGATGCGCGACCCGACGCGCGGCGGGGTGGCGACGGCGCTCAACGAGCTGGCGGAAGACCAACTCTGGGGCGTTTTGCTGGAGGAGGATTCGATCCCGCTCGCCGATCCAGCTGCGGGGGTGGCGGAATTGCTCGGTCTTGATC
>WFRA01000134.1 GCA_015486775.1 Kiritimatiellales bacterium
ACCTGCTTGCCGGTGTATTCCAGCACGGCAAAAGCGGTGGCCACTTCGAGCGCGGCGGAGCTCGACAGCCCGGAGCCCATCGGGATGGAGCCGAGGAAGGTGCAGTCCGCGGAATCGATTTGAACGCCATGGCCGCGCAGGTAGAACATAACCCCTTTGACATAGTTGACCCACTGGACATCCTTGGGCAGCCGCTCATCGGTCGAAGGGTCGAATTCGGTGGTCTGGGGAATGTCCCCCGCCGTGAGCCGGACTCCGGGCTTGGCGGAAGCCGAGATGCAGAAGCAGTGCCCCATGTTGATGGCGGCGGAGAGCACCGTGCCCTCGTTGTAGTCGGTGTGGTTGCCCAGCACCTCGATCCGCCCCGGGGCGTAGGCCACGGCGGCGGGTTCGGTTCCGCAGGTTTCCAGATGGATGGCCTTGGCCTGTTCTACAATCGCTTTGTCGTACATGATCGGAAAGTCCTTTTAAATTTTACAAAAGCATGTTACGAGATTCCCAAAAAGAAGATCAGGGATCAATCTTCAATCAGATTTATCGCAGGAAACCAGCTCCCGGAAGCGTGCCAGCCCAGCCAGATCCTGCTCGTTGAGTTCATAGTGGATGGTGCATCCCAAATAATCACGCCAAAAAGAGAGCGGCTTCCCCAGCTCCCCGGCATAGCGCGCCGCGATGGTTTCCAGCGCTCGGAACCCAGCGCCGTAGGCTTTGTGCGCAATCTCGCCTACGGTTCCAATCTCCGGAAAATCCTTCCGCACCGCCCACACCGCAAAGACAAAGGGTAGCCCGGTCATTTCCTTCCAAGCCTCGGAAAGGTCGATATCCCCCGCCACGGCCGGAGCGGAACAGAGCGCGCGGTCGCCAATCACCACCGTCGCATCCGCAAGGGCAGGCGAGCCGCCTGCGATACAACCCGCCGTACCGCAGGCGTCCCGCCTGCCATCCACCATTTCCACCTTGGGGAACAACACCTTCGCCAGCGCATTGGAGGTGGCCGAAGCCGGATCGCGCGCAACGGTTTTGATTTGATCCACCGGCACGTTGCACTTGAGCAGCACACTCTTCACCGGCCCATCGGCCGCAACGCCCAAACCATCGATCATTTTTAGTTCGGGATGGTTGAACAGGTGCACCACCGGAATCAGTGCCACATCCGCCCTGCCCTCTAGCAGATCGCCCACCAGATTGGCCGGATGGTCATTCATCACCCGCACCCGCGGATCGACCTCCTCCAGCTTTTCCACCAGCGGCGCCGAATTACTATACGGCGCTCCCGCAAAAACAATTTTATCCATCCTGTTTCTTTCTCCCTGAAAAGATGCAGACCGTCCCCAAGGTGAGCGGTCGGCACTCCACCTCGTCAAAGCCCGCCTCGCGAAACATATCCAGCACGGTTTCGGGCCGTGGAAAATCCCCAATCGAATCCACAAGATATTTATAGGCCGCCCCGCCGCCGAGCATTTTTCCAATCACTGGAACCAGCGGCGTGTAGAGGCGATAGCCGAGGCGCACCAGCGGGCTGGCGGGATAGGTCGCCTCCAGAATCGCCAGCTTCCCGCCCGGCTTGAGCACCCGCAACATTTCTATCAGCGCCTTTTGGCGATGCTCGATATTGCGGAAGCAAAACCCGGAAACGATTCCGTCATAAAACGCACCATGCATCGGCAAAGCCGTTGCATCGGCCTCAAAAAAAGAGACCCCCTTTTCGGCCACCTTATTCTTGGCCACCGCCAACATTTCTACGGATGGATCAATTCCATCCACCCCCGCACCCGGAGCCTGATTCAAAATTTCAACAACCAGATCGCCCGTTCCCGTGCCGATATCGAGGTAGCGCCCACCAGAAAAAGGCATTAACTCCGCCACCGCCTTGCGCCGCCAGCGCTTGTCCAGCCCCATCGAAATCGCCCGGTTCGCTACATCGTAGTTCTTCGCAATGCGATCAAACATTGCGCGGTTTTCCTCCGCCGAAATCAACGTATCGCATTCTTTCGTCATAGGTTGATACCGTACTTGTCCCAGTTGTCGTTCACACGCTGCTCGATGTCGGGATCAAATTCGACGGGCTTTCTATATCCC
>WFRA01000135.1 GCA_015486775.1 Kiritimatiellales bacterium
ATTATGAATATTTCGGGACGGACTCGCAGGAGGAGATCCGCCGCAGGCTGGGTGACGACCTCCGGTGGATCTGCCCGCAGTTTTTGCCGACCACCTACCGGCACCCCGACGGGAAGCCTATGTTCGACTATGGCGAAAAGGGTTCCCTCGGCGGGGCGGGGCCGCTCGCCGGGGCGGAGACCGCCGCCGATGTGGAAAAATACGAGTGGCCCAATCCGGACTACCTGAACTTCGACGAAAGCCTGCGGCAACTCGATGCCGCCGGGGAGCACTACCGGGCATCCGGCTTCTGGAACTGTTTCTACCACGACCTGATGGAACTCTTCGGCATGGAAAACTATCTGATGAACATGCACCTGAACCCGGAGTTGGTGCATGCCGCGACGGATCGGATCTGCCAATTCTACCACGAGGCGAACGAGCGCTTTTTTGAGGCGGCCGGCGACCGGGTGGACGCTTTTTTCTTTGGCAACGATTTTGGAACGCAGAGCGGGCTGATCTGCGGCCCCGACCAGTTCAACGAATTTATCCTTCCGTGGACCAAGAGGTTTGTCGGGCAGGCAAAGGAGCATGGCTACCAGGTGATCCTCCATTCCTGCGGCTCCATCCACAGCGTCGTCGACACGCTGATCAATGCCGGGGTGGATTGCCTGCATCCGCTCCAGGCCCTGGCGGCGGACATGGATGCCGGAACGCTGGCCCGTGATTTCAAGGGCAGGATCGCCTTCATGGGCGGCATCGACACCCAGGATTTGCTGGTGAATGGAACCCCGGAAAAGGTGCGGGCTGAAACCATCCGCGTCAAGGGACTCCTTTCGCCCAACGTGATCATCAGTCCAAGCCACGAAGCGCTGCTGCCCAACGTGCCGCCTGAAAACGTGGTGGCCATGGCGGAGGCGGCGCTGGATCGAAGGCCGGAGGAGGGGTGACCACCCAACGAATAACAGAAAGCAGCGAATAAGGAGGAATAAAATGGAATTAGGGATTGGAAGAGGGGTTCTGGGAATGCTTGCGTGCATGTTGGCGCTGCCGTTGTGCGGCTATGCGGCAGGGCAGGGGGCGTCGGCTCCACTGCCGGAGATGCGGTCTGTGGCGGGCGAGGTCGTCCATAAAAACGGCTACACCTTTGTCCTCTACCGGGACATCGAATATCTCGGGGCGGGGGTCGAATGGGGGAAGGCGGATCTATATTTGCCGGCCTCCTTCGCGTCGGCCACCAACCAAACCTTCCCCGTGGTGATGGAGATACACGGCGGCGGCTGGGTCGAGGGGGACAAGGCTGGCTATCTCTCGGAATCCCTGGCCTGGGAACTCACCAAGGCGGGCTATGCGCTCTTCTCCATCAACTACAAACTCATGGTGCAGGCGGACAAAAAAAGCGGGACGCCCAAGCAGATTGCCTGGCCGGAAAATTTCTACGACTGCAAAAGCGCCCTGCGGTTCCTGCGGAAATATTCGGGCGAGCTGCACATCCAGCCCGGCAAGATCGCGGTCATGGGCGAATCGGCTGGCGGGCACCTCGCCCTGCTGGTGGGATACACGGCGGAGGATGGGCGGCTCAACCGGGGCGGGTTGTACACGGAGCAATCCAACGCCGTCGCGGCGGTGGTCAACCTGTATGGAATCACGGATGTCTACCGCTGGGGGGCGGAATCGTTTTTTGACGAAACCACCATCAATCCAGCCATGGAACTCTGCCTGGCGACCCCGCTGAGCCATGTCTCCGGACGGACGCCGCCGACGCTGACCTTCCACGGCGATGCCGACAAGTGTGTTCCCGTCAGCCAGGGGCGGCGCCTCCACAAGCTGCTGGACCAATATGCCGTGGAAAATGAATTTGTGGAGGTCAAGGGGGCTTGGCACGCCTTCCCGGTCATTCCCCACGCCGCCAACGCCCAGACAGACTGCGTTCCCGTGCTGTTGGATTTTCTGGGGAGACATTTGAAATAGAAGTTCCAGGCATTGGAAGATTTAATGAAGACAACAATAGAGGAGACCCAGGTTATGTTTAAGTTTGCACCCCCCGCCCGCACCGCTCTATTCGCTATCGCGCTAGTCGGCATTCTTGCCGCCCCGTCGCGCGGATTTTCGGAGGGTCTCATGCTCAAAAAGGGGGATCGCGTGGCCATTGTGGGCGATTCGATCACCGAGCAGAAGCAGTACAGCAAGTTCATGGAGCTCTATCTTCTGGCCTGCGTTCCCGAACTCGATCTGACGATGTACCAATTTGGCTGGGGAGGGGAGCGGGCTTCCGGTTTTGCCAACCGCATGGAAAACGACATGGTACCGTGGCATCCAACCGTGGCCACCACCTGC
>WFRA01000136.1 GCA_015486775.1 Kiritimatiellales bacterium
CTTATATCCGGTCGCCTTCAGATAGTTCTGAACCTGGGCACGATGCTCGTCGGTAATTTCCCGAACCGCCTTGATCTCAACAATAATTTTCCCGAAACAGATAAAATCGGGTATGTATTTTTTCCGTAGCACCTGCCCTTTATATTCCAGCTTCAACGGATGCTGAGCGACAAAATCAATTTCTTGGAGGCCGAATTCTATCTCCAAACATTCCTGATAGACATCCTCAAGAAACCCGCATCCCTTCTCTTTATAAACCTCAAAACAAGCACCATTGATCTGATAGCATTCATCCTTGAAAATAATTCCAGTCATCCGCTCTCCCTTTCGTGTATTTAGTGTATTTCGTGGTTCAAAAATTCTGTGGTTCAATTTTGTGGTTCATCAATCCGTGATGCCGATGCGTTTGGATTGCAGCGAGGCGAAGCGGGTGCCGCCTTCGTTGAGCATGGCGATGGCTTGGCGGAATTCGTCGGCGTTGGGATAGGTTTTGCCGAACATTTCCGCATCCATGCGCGAGTCCTTAGCGAGGTAGAGCCGCCCGCCATAATCGGCCACCATGGCGTCGAGCTCCTTGAACAGATCCATCGCCTGGGTGGAAATCGGGAAGTCGAGCGCCAGCGTGTAGCCCGCCATCGGAAACGACATGAAGCTTTCCTGCTCGCCAAAGAGCTTGAGCACGGCCAGGAACGAACCCAGCCCGCTCTCGGTGATGCGGGTTAGGATCTTGCGCATCCCTTCGCGCCCGGCGGCCTTGGGAATGACGAATTGATACTGCGTGAAGCCGCGCTTTCCATAGATGCGGTTCCAGTTGTCGATGGCGTCGAGCGGGTAGAAAAAGGCGTTGTAGTCGACGATGGATTGGTGCGTTCCGGGGCGGCACTTGTTGTAGTAGGCAAAGTTGAAGGCGTTCATCGTCAGCTTGTTGAGCGCAAAATTGGGGAAGGTGAAGGGCACGCCGAGCTGCAACCCCTTCCGGGGTTCCAGCGGCGCGCGCCGGTGCTTTGGATTCACCAACTCCCCGGAAGCGGCGTGCTCTCCGCGCATCATGATGCTGCGCCCGAGGGCGTCGCCCTTGGCGAGGCAGTCGATCCAGGCCACGGAATAGGTCCAGTCGCCGGAAGCCTCGAAGCAGTCCATGATTTCGTCGAGGTTGGCGGCACGGACGGTCTCTTCGCGGATATAGGCCGACTCGATCTTTTTTAGCCGGAAGGTGGCGTTGAGGATCACGCCCGTCAGCCCCATGCCTCCGACGGTGACCTGAAAAAACTCCGCGTTTTCCTCCGGCGAGCAGGTGACGACAGAGCCATCGTTGCGCATTACGTCCATCGAAAGGATATGCTGCCCGAAGGAGCCGTCCACATGGTGGTTCTTGCCATGCACATCCGCCGCGATGGCACCGCCCACGGTGATGAGCTTGGTGCCCGGCGTAACCGGCAGGAACCAGCCGCGCGGAACAAACACGTCGAGGATTTCCGAAAGCAGTGCCCCCGCTTGGCAGCGAAGGGTTCCGGTGGTTTCGTCGAACGAAAGGAACTTGTTGAAGCGGCGCACCAGCAGAATGTTTTCCTGCAACGAGGCGTCGCCATACGACCGGCCATTGCCATAGGCGATCACCGACCCCGGCATTTCCAGCTTCGCGCGGAGCTGCTCCGCCGTATCGAAGCCGCCCACCTCCGCCTCGATCACCGGATAGTTCCCCCAATCTGAAATCTTTCGCATAAAAACAACCTCCCAGGACACGGGTTCGTCCTACATGCGGCCAAAATCGCGGGAAGCGGAAATGTTTCTCCGCACCGCCGCCGACCCACCCGCACGAATCTCTAGGCGGAGAATATGGCATCCCCAACGAAAAGACACAATCCAAATGCTCTGGTACGCACTATTCATACCGCAGGGCGTCGACGGGTTCCATCCGGGCGGCGCGGAGCGCGGGGACGAGGCCGGCGAGGGTGCAGAAGACGAGCACGAGGCCGCAGACGATCGCCACGTCCGAACCCATGGTGTGCGACGGCAGCTTGCTGAGCTGGTAGAGCTCCGGCGGCAGCAACTCCAGATTAAATTCGTTGGACATGAACATGAGCAGCTCGTTGCGGTATTTGAGGATGAGCAGGCCTAGCCCCACCCCTAGCGCGTTGCCGAGCACCCCCTGCAC
>WFRA01000137.1 GCA_015486775.1 Kiritimatiellales bacterium
AGGGGTCAGCGGAGGAGTCAGAGTACCAGCTTTAGTCAATAGTTTTTTTTGAGATTTATTTTTGGCATGGCGGGAGGGTCTCCGCCGAGAGGCGGTTTTTTGCGAGGTGTCTTTTGCGATGCCTCGGATTGGGCTTGGATGGGATTCCAACGGCTGGAAACGGGTGGTGACATTTCGGGCTCTTTTGATCCACCCGCTGCAGGCTGGTTTGACGAGACATCGCTTCCCAGAACGGGGCGTGTCGGAGTACCTTTGAGCAGTGCCTCCCTAAAACAAGGGGAGCGGATCGGCCCGGTAGCATTCTGACCCTGGCCATCGCAAAAATGCGTGACAGTCTGTAATAGCCATCCGGGCGTTTCCGCCGCTAAAATCTTTTTCCTTTACCGTTGCCGGGGAGCGGCGCGGTTATTTCTTTTTCGGAAGCGGTAGCTCTATTTCGTAGATGGCCTGGATGCGTTCGCGCCATTGGCCAAGGGGGTTGTCTTTGTGGAATGCGGTGTCGGCGGCTTTGGCTTTGACCCATTTGTCGAGTAGCTTGGGCCAGAGTTCGAGGTAGTAGGCGCGGAGGTTCTGAATGTCCGCCTCGTCGTGGAGGAGGCGCAGTCCGGGCGGGATGTAGGCTTCCTGGTTGCGCATAAGGCGCATGCCCATGCGCAGGCAGCGCCGAGCCATGCCGAAGTCGGCGTGCTGGCCGTTGGCTCCCCGCCGCCGGTGGTCTTCCTTGAGGTCGGCGGGGCCGTGCTGACCGAGGTGGTTTCCGCACTGGACGATGAAGTTTTTGAGGATGTGGTTGCAGCGGCGCGATACCGATCCGGTCCGGGCACCCTTTTCGGGACCTCCGGTCTGCTTGACGCGCGGTACGATCCCGGCATAGGAGCAGAGTCTCCGGGTGCTCGGCTGGGTGCCGGGCGATCCGATCTCGGCGGCGACCCCGGCGGCGAGGGTGATGCCGATGCCGCGGATGGTGGTGAGCATGGCACCGGGTATCAGGGCAAGCTGCTGGGCGATCTCCCGGTTGGTTAGCTCGATGTTTCGGCCGAGACAGCGGCGCAGGGAGACCTGGCCAGCGAGGGAGGCCTGGAGCGTGCCGGCGAGTTTCGGCGGATGTTCGAGCACCTGCCGGGCATGGACCTTGAGCTTGGCCATGGTCGCTTCGGGATGCTGGAGGCCACGTGCCTTGAGCTGGCGAAGCAGCGCCTTGTCCTGCCGCCTGGCGATCTGCCGGGGAGAGAAGCGGTCTTCCATGAGGTAGAGCGAAGCCTCTGAAAAAGGCGGGATGCCGCTGAGCCTCTCATCAAGAAACCCCGGGAAGAGCTGGTCGACAAGTTGATGGATCCGGTTGCCCGTCGCCGTACGCATCTGGACTTGCTGGCTCCGGTGCCGGGTGAGCGAACGCAAAGCGTACTCCTTGCCGATCTGCCCGCCTGCGAGCGACCCCTGCATGTCGAGCAACATCTTCGCGATGCCCAGCAGGTCGAGCTTGTCCGTGCTCGCCTGCAGGTTTTCGCGCTGCCTGGCCGCGTCCGCCGCATTTACCCCCATCACCACGAAGCCCGCCTCGCGCAACGCATAGATGAAATTGTCCGCGAACGTCCCGCAATCCTCCCCGCCGAAAAAGACATGCTCGCGCTTGATGTGGTGCTTGCGGCAAATCCTCTTCACCGCGTCGAGAAGGAAGGCAATGCCCTCGGGATTGTTTTTGACGGGGAAGGGTTTCTTGAGCTGCCGTCCCGAGCCGTTGCAAAACAGAGCCATATGGGTCTGCTTCGCGTAGTCGATCGGGACGCACAGCACCTTGTCCGGATGTTGCGCATCGCGGAATAGGTCAATGAGGGTTTGGTTTTGCCGGGTGAATATGCTTTTATTCTTCATGTCTTTGAGACCTCCGTATGTGTCTTTTAATGAAAACGGCAACCGAAGTGTCGCCACCTTCATCTTACAACAGAGGTCTCATATTTTGCTTTTTTCCGACCCCCGAGCTGGAATTCGGGAGCTGAGCGGAGCGGAGTTGAAACTCCACTCAGCTCCCGAATATCCAACTCGGTGAAAGGTACCAGGTCTGCACATTGAACATTCACGATCGTAGCGGTCACGATATTTCAATATTTTCTTCCGGCTACTTCAGCAGAGAGTCGCTTTCCAGATGCAGGAAAATAGTTAAATCGAGCTTCCCCGCGCCTTTTCGCGACCATGAATCCTTGTCTCCACATCCTTCGCCGTCAAGTCGAAGTCAAGCGGGACGCTCAACCTACTTTGCAGAATTTCATGAACGATGTGCCCCCCCCTGCTAGTCGCGCAGAAAGTGGCAGCTTTTCTTGATGCCTTTCTTGGCGAAGTAGTCCTGGTGGTACGCCTCGGCGGGGTAGAAGGTGGAGGCGGGAACGATCTGCGTCACGATCGGTTTCTTCCATTTTTTTTGCGCCTCGGCCTTTACCTTTTCGGCGGCGGCTTTCTGCGCGGGGGTGAAGTAGAAAATGGCGGAGCGATACTGGCTGCCCACGTCCGGTCCCTGGCGGTCGACGGTGGTCGGATCGTGGGCGCGCCAGAAAATGTCTAGCAGGGTTTCGTAGGAAACCTTGGCGGGGTCGTAGACAACTTCAACGGCCTCGGCATGGCCGGTGCCGTTGCGGCAGACCTCGCGGTAGGTCGGGTTTTTGGTGGTGCCGCCCACATAGCCGACGGTGGTGTCGACCACCCCGTCGATCTGCTGGAAGATCGATTCAACCCCCCAGAAACACCCTGCGGCAAACACGGCTTTCTCCATTTTCGGCTCCTTCTTTTCGGCGGCGGCAACGGTCAAGACGCCAACCGCCAGAAATGCGATCAACCTATTTTTCATGTCAAGCTCCTGACTCTTGGAACACCGCGGCGCGGTTGCGTTCAATCGGCGAGGCGGACAACCGCCTCGTAGACCCCGAGCACCACGTTGGCCATGCGGTCGTAGTCGAGCCGGGTCGGGATGTCCATGGCGGCGTGGTATGCGGTGTTCCGGTAGAACGCGGTGTCGGTGACCAAGACCGCCGTGCAGCCCTGCTCCCAAAAACTGAGGTGGTCGGAATAATCGACGCCCGGAAAGGATTTGGGCACGCACATGGAATAGACGGGGAGATCGGAGGCGCCTCTCATGGAAACCTTGACCTGCTTGATCAGCTTGCGGTCGCCCGGCGACCCGATCACCGCAATATAGTTGCCCGTGTCGGGATAGAGCAATCCCAGCAGGGCAGTCGGGAACTCCTGGCTCTTTTTCTCGTCGCTGAAATAGCCGATCATCTCCAGGCAGACCATAGCCTCCACATCGACATTCCGCTCGTGCAGCGCCCGGGCATAGCGCGCGCTGCCCATGTCGTCCGTCCGGAAATACGGCGGCTCCTCCAGCGTGAAGGCCACCAGGTCGACCCGCTTTCCCAGCGCGGCATTGTCCCCCAGCAAATAGGCCAGCTCGATCAGCCCGGCCACGCCACTGGCGTTGTCGTCCGCGCCGGGGGTGGCACCGAACGTATCGTAGTGCGCCCCCACCACAATGCGCGGAGCCGAAACCGGCCCGAATGAGACAACAACGTTCCTGTAGATCCGGTTGCGTACCTCGTATTCCTGCATCTCAACCCGACCACCCGCATTCCGGAACTGGCTGGCGATATATGCAGCACAATGGCTGAGGTTTACATGGTCTTCGCAGCTGCGCGGGGAAAACCTTTCCGCAAGCATCGAAACATGCCGATGCAGCCGCTCGGCGGGAATTTGCCGTTTCGACGAGGGCGGCAGGCGCGTACACGAGGGCTGGGCAACAAACACCCCCAGGCCGACAAAGGCCAGCCCCAGCAGCACGGAGGAACGAACAATCTTGAAGACCACCGACGCCCTTGTTTTTTCAAACCATCCAGTCATGGGGCTCCCTTGTTGCGTATTGCGTATTGCGTATTGCGTATTGCGTATTGCGTATTGCGTATTGCGTATTGCGTATTGCGTATTGCGTATTGCGTATTATCGAACTGCCCTACCGGAGGTGCTGTCA
>WFRA01000138.1 GCA_015486775.1 Kiritimatiellales bacterium
CCTGCACACCGCACAATCGTCGCCCGCCCCGACCGCCAGATCGGCATGGCTCCCAAGCCCAGCAACCAGCCGCCGGATGGCCTCGTGCTCCCCGATGTCCCCAAGTTTTTCCATGCGCGGATGATGGACATTCCCGCCCCCGGAGACAACCCGCAATTTCACCTCTTCGACCTTGGACGCGAAACGGGTTTGAGCTAGGTTTTAAAAATCCCAACCCGGCAGAATCAAAACCACGTATTTTTCTGATCACGAATCACGCAAATCGCACTAATCTATAAAAACCTACCTTCCACCCCTCTTTCCCATTTGCGCGATTAGTGATCCAAAACTCTTTGCCCGTGCTTGGAAATGATGTGTGAATATGATTCAATTTTGAAAGCAAGGTACTAGGAGTAAAATGAAATTGCACTATCTCCAACACGTCCCGTTCGAGGGCATCGGCGCCATCGGGCAATGGGCCGAGGCCAGCGGATTCGGGATCTCCCGCACCCGCCTCTTTGCCGGGGAAAAACTTCCAGGGATTGGAAGTTTCGACTGGCTCGTCGTGATGGGCGGCCCCATGGGCATCCACGACCACGAAGCCCACCCCTGGCTGGCGGAAGAAAAACGCTTCATCCAGGAGGCCATCGACGCGGGGAAAACCATCCTGGGCATCTGCCTCGGCGCGCAGCTCATCGCCGACGCGCTCGGCGCGCGCGTCTATCCCGGCCCGCAGAAAGAGATCGGCTGGTTCCCGATCCGCCGGGCGGCGGGCGCCCCCGCGCTCATTCCCGAAGAGCTCGTGGTCTTCCACTGGCACGGCGACACCTTCGATATTCCCGCAGGCGCCGCCCGCCTCGCCTCCAGCGAGGCCTGCGCCAACCAGGGATTTGTTTTCAACGACCGCGTCGTCGCCCTCCAGTTCCACCTCGAAACCACGCCGGAGAGCATGGACGCGCTCATCGAGAACTGCGCCGGCGAGCTGGTCGCCGCCCCCTTCGTCCAGTCCGCCGAGGAAATGCGCTCTCAGCTTCCAAACATTGGAAACATCAACGCCGCCATGGCAAACCTGCTCGGCCAGCTTGCCGAGCAGCAAAACAAAGCAACCTGAATGGAGCAAAAATATGAGTGCAGAACTGTTTGCGGAGGGATTCAGCAAGGGACTGGAGGCGTGGTCGCTCCAAAACATGGTGGATTCCGGAGTTGTTTTTTCCTTTATTGCACTGGGAATGATGGCCTGCCGCGCCTACCTCGATTCGTACAAGAGGCGCATGACCCTGCGGATCAGTAGCGAACTATGGGACATGTTCATTGATCTGGGAACCGATCTGTTTCTGTTTGGTGCCGCATTGATCGGCCTGCTAACCTGCAATCCCGACATTATGGTTGATGTCAAAATCGCCCTTCCGTGGCTACCGCTCGCCAGCCTGCTTATGGGGATCGCCCTGATTCTCCGGTCGTTCCACGGGGGACACAAAACACAATCGAAAATCTGGTGGGCCGCGTTGGTTTTGATCGCCGTGGCCTGCCTGTTCAACTGGTTTGGCTTTACCTTTGTGATGGAAGGCGCAACCGACGAATACTTCCCCTCGGGCCAGCCCCCGCTCTGGCAGGCGCTCCACCACATGCGCTCGGACATGAACCGGGAACTTTCCCTCACCACCTTCCACTGGCTCAGCCCGGCCTTTGCCCTCCTCTTTGCGTGGGCTCTTGCAACGGGGCTCGTCCGAACCATCGCCTCGAAAAAGGAATAGCGCCGACATGCCGCCCAGCTCGCAGACAGCCGCCGGAAAGATTCTTTTTGCCCTGGATACGGAACAGTGCATCGGATGCGCCATCTGCGCGGATGTCTGCGCCCAGGTAGCCCTCGAATTCGACCGCCGGGCCATCCGACCCGAATGGGATTCCTCCCGCTGTAACGGGTGCATGGAATGCCAAGTCCAATGTCCGACCGGAGCCATCGAAGTTTCCAGCCCCTCCCTTTCCGCCGACCGAATGGTTCCGCGCAAACCTGCCGGGCGCACGGGGTGGGTTCGAATGGGTTTGGTGCCGCTTTTGGTCTTTTGGGTGGCTGTTTCCCTTGGCGCGGAACAGGTTGCGGCGCAGAGGCATCCCGGGTGCTTGATGCGGAATTTCCAAGCTTTGGAAAATGAAAAGAGGTTGGAGATCGACGGCGTGGAGTTTTTTTACCGGGAGGTTGGAACCGGGGGAGTCGCCATAGTGTCGTGTTTTCCGGATTCCCCTGAGCCACCGGAAAAACTCGCCATTCCGGAGGAGATCGATGGACGCGCCGTGGTTCGGGTCGATGCGAGTTTCTTTCTTCGCGGTTCCTGGGTGCGGGAACTTTCGATCCCGGCATCGCTGACCAATCTTCCGCCGGATCGGATCCATTTGTTTCGGCGTTTGGAAGCGATCGAGGTGGATGGCGCTAACCCGGTTTTCCAATCCCTGGACGGGGTTCTTTTTAGCCGCGACGGGAAGCGGCTGCTGGCCTATCCGGGAAAAAGGAAGGGAGCGGTATATGTTCTTCCCGCCGGGGTGCGGGAGGTGGGCCA
>WFRA01000139.1 GCA_015486775.1 Kiritimatiellales bacterium
GGATGGATTCGGACACGATGCGCAAGAAGGATTCGTACCGCACGGTGCTGGATCAATTCCGCACCGGGAAAATCGACATCCTGCTTGGCACGCAGATGATTGCCAAGGGGCTGGATTTTCCAAATGTCACGCTCGTGGGGGTGCTCTATGCCGACATGTCGCTGAACATGCCCGACTTCCGGGCGGGCGAGCGCACGTTCCAATTGCTGACGCAGGTGGCCGGTCGCGCCGGACGCGGCGAAAAGGCGGGAGAGGTGATTGTGCAGGCATATGCCCCGCATCATCCCGCCATCCAAGCCGCGCGGCGGCTAGACTACAATGGTTTTTGCGACCAGGATCTGGAGTTTCGGAAGGAGCTTTCCTATCCGCCCTTTTCGCATCTAGTGCTGCTCACCTTCAAGGGCAAGCAGGAGCTGGAGGTGCAGCAGACGACCGATCAATTTTTCCAGAGGCTGGAAAAAATCCTGCCCGAAACCGTGACGGCCACGCCGCCGCTACCCGCGCCGCTTGCCCGCGCCAAGGGGCTGTGGCGCTACCAGATCATGCTGCGCTGCGGGCACACGATAAAAATGACCAAGCCCATCCGCCATGTACTCTCCACCTTCAAAATGCCCAAGTCCGTCACCTGCACGGTGGATGTGGATGCGCTGTCGTTGCTGTAGACGGAGCATCCTGCTCCGTCTACGATTTGGCTTGGTGCAGGATGATGGGCAGGAGTTTTGCAAAGTGGGTAAAGTCGTTGTCGGTGGTGTAGATGGGCATCTTGTGCTGGGTGGCGAGGGCGCAGATAAGGAAGTCGGTGTTGGAACCTTGGATGCCTTTGGATCTGCATAGATTGAAAAAACGGGCGGCGAGCACATGGTCAGCGGTTGTTATGGGCAGATCGGGAAAGCTGCGCAGGTTTTTTTCCAGCCGTTGGAATTGCGTCTCCTGCCGGATGCCGGAGAGCAGCTCCTGGCGGACGGGGCCGACCATCTGAACGCGGTGGTCGAGGATCAGGTTTTGAAGCTCGGCAATGTGCGCCGTCTCTTTGCCGTCCCGGCGGAGCGCCAGCGACCAGACGCAGGTGTCGACCAAAATTTTCACGACCGTGCCCGTTGCCGCTTGTAGTCATAGTCGGGGTCGATATCCACCTTTCCAAACAGGGAGAGTATCTTCCGCTGTTCAAGGTGGCTGACATATTCCTCCAAGGCTTCGGTTACAGCGCTCTTCTTGGTTTTATGTCCGCCCAGCTTTACCGCCTTGTGAATGAGCGCATCGTCGATTTGCAGATTTGTAGCCATGCCGAACCTCCTCGTCTGTCTGTGTGAAGTATCACACATGATTGTGTGTGTCAAAGGACGATTTAGGCCTTTTTTGTGATGAATGGATTCTTGCGGTGGGGGAAGCAGGTGCGGCAGATGATGCATTGGGTGCCGTCGCAGCCCCGGGCGGTGCAGTGCTCGCGGCCATAGGTGATAATTTGCAGGTGCAGCTTTTCCCACTGCCCGGGCGGCCAGAGTTTTTTGAGGTCGGCCTCGGTCTGCACGACGTTTTTGCCGGAGGTAAGTCCCCAGCGCTGGGCGAGGCGGTGGATGTGGGTGTCGACCGGGAAGGCCGGAATCTTGAAGGCGTGGATCATGACCACGCTGGCAGTTTTGTGTCCAACCCCTGGAAGTTTTTCCAACGATTGGAAGTCGCGCGGCACCTCGCCGTCGAATTCTCGCACCAGCATTTCGGAGAGGGCTTTGATGTTTTTGGCTTTGGTGTTGGCCAGCCCGCAGGTCTGGATGCAGACCTTGATTTCTTCGACGGAGAGCTTCGCCATCGCCTGCGGCGTGGCGGCTTTGGCAAAGAGCGCGGGGGTGACGATGTTGACGCGCTTGTCGGTGCATTGCGCGGAGAGCAGCACGGCGACAAGCAGGGTGAAGGCGTCGGCGTGGTCGAGCGGGATCGGTATTTCGGGATAGAGCTCGTCCAGCTTGGCAGCGATGTATTTGGCTCGCTCTTTTTTGGTCATGGGGTTCCTTGCGTTGGGGCGACATCGATGTCGCCCTTACTTGATTCCGACAACATAGGCGACCCAGCCCTGGACGTTTTCGTAGGTTTTGCGGCGGCGGAAAATTTCGTCGGATTCGCCTTCGTCGTCGAAGTCGTGGAGGTAGACCTCGGCGCGGGAGAAGCCGGCTTCGAGGAGGATTTCCTGAAGCTCGGGCAGGGTCCAGAGCCGCCAGCGGTAGGTGAAGGCTTTGTCGATTTTTCCAAAGCCTGGAACATCGAAGTGGATATGGCAGGTGGTGTGGTGGTTGATGGGGTTGTAGGCGGCCTGCTCCCAGGTGTATTCAAAGTCGGGGATCTCCAACCCATCGGGGGTGGTGAAGCCGGGGATGAGGCGGACATCGTCGCTCTTGGCCATGACGGATTCGGTGCCGCCGTAGATGTCTAGAACGAAGAGGCCTTCGGGGTTGAGCGATTTTCCCACGGTCTGGAAGTAGCGCCGGAGGGTTTCGCGTTGCTTGAATACGCAGAAGGAAAAGTTGAGCGCCAGCGCTAGGTCGACCTTGGGGGTTTGTACTTCAAGCACATCGCCACAGATGAGATGGAGGCGTTGGAGTTGCTCTTCGGAGAGTTCGGCTGCGTTATATTTTTTGCCCCAGTCGAGGGTGGGCTGGTGGAAGTCGATGCCCCAGGCTTCGTTCTTTTTATTGCGCTGCACCCAGCGGCAGGCAAGTTTGGCCGTGCCGCAGAAGTCTTCGCGCAGGGTGGCGGGCTTACGCTTCCAATGTCTGGAAAAAACGCGGGCGGCAAAGTCGAGGTCGGTGTCGACGTTTTGGACGGAAGCTTCGTATAGCCAGTGAATATCGAGCTTGGGCATGAGGTGCTATCCAATGGATTTTTCCCGATGTTTCACTGCTTCAGGAAGTTTACAAGCCGGTCGGGAAAGTCGGTGAAGGCACCGTCGATCCCCACCTGATTGAAGAAGATGCCGAACATCTCTTCCAAATTGTCATCGGCATAGGCGGGAACGCGTTCCACCCGGAAGGTGTAGGGGTGGACGACGAGGCCGAGCTCGTGCGCATCCTTCACCATGGGCGATATTTTGAGTTGGCCTTTTTTTGATTTGGGATCGATCAGGGTGGCGAGCGAGGGAGAGATGCCGTCGGCATAGGTGGCCATTTTTTCCAGGCCCTCGCGGGTGAACATCCATTTATTGTCGTAGCGATTGTACGAGCCATTTTTGCCGTAGACCTTCTTGGTTTTCCATTTTCGCTCGGAAATAAGCTGGATGAGCTTGAGATCCATTCCAAGCTCCGGAAGCAGCTCTTTTCTGATGCGCTGCAACTCCTCGGCATCGAAGCACTGCAGGTAGACGGGATCGTCCTTCGAGTCGTATCCATACTCCTTGAGCACCTTGAGGGTGGCCTTGGAAATATCCTTCCCCTCGTGGCGGAAAAAGGCGGGCGACTTGATTTCCGGGTAGATGCCGATGTTTTTTCCGGTGCTGAAGTTCAGCCCCTGGATAAATTCGATCTCCTCCTGGAAGGTATGGATGCGGAAAGTGGATTTGAACAGGGGGAAGCGGGCGGGATAGTTGGGGACGCGCTTGCCGCCCTTGGTTTTGAATTCCGAGGTCATCTGCAACTTGCGCAGCTCGGCCAGGGTAAAGTCGATCGAATAGTAGCGGCCATCCTTGCGCTTGCGGTCGGGGTAGAGATCCGCCACGTTGCTGGTGTTGTCGAGGTAGTAGCCGTGAACCACAACCAGCTGGTCGTCCTTGGTCATGACCAGATCCTGTTCGAGATAGTCCGCCCCCATCTGGAATGCCAGCGCCTTGGCTTCGAGCGTGTGCTCCGGCAGGTAGCCGCTGGCGCCCCGGTGGGCAATCACGACCTTACGGTTCCCGGCTGGGTTCTGCGCCCCGCAGGCGAGGGTGGACAGCAAGGCGATGGATAGGGCTGCATAACTTTTTTTCATCTCATTCTCCGGTTGGTTCAGGTGGACTCCATTAAGCTAAAGACGGCTCGGCTTGGCAACTTCCAATCCTTGGAAACCGGGATGGAAGAGAAACTTTGCGTAGGTGTAGGCGATGAATTCGCCAACCACTTTGCGCACGCCCTGGCTGTAGGCGTACCAGCAGGCGGGATCGTAGCCGGGGTCGGGCAGGCAGGTGATGCCGACGCGGTATTCCTTGCCGAGCGCCTTCTGGAAGAGCAGGCGGCTGCGCCGCCCGTGCGGGCCGCAGGTGATCAGATGAATATTTCTTTCGGCGATGCCGTGGCTTGCCAGGGCGTCGCGCAGGGCAAGCGCGGAAAGGTAGGTGCGATCCTTGCGCGCCAGCTTTCCGGTGGCGACGAGGATCTCGGCGGGGTCGGTTCCCATCTGCCGAAGGCGGTCGGCCGTCATTTCGGAGTAGGAGTGGAAGGGCAGCAGGCAGTTCCCGGTTTCGATGGGCATACCGGTGCAGATTATTTTGGAATAGTTTCCGGTGCGATAGGTTTCCAGGGCGGATTCGAGCGCCTGGTCGTCGATCCATCCCTCGACCACCAGCAGCCCTTCGTGCGGCGGAGCGTCCGGGGAGAGAAACGGGTAGAGGTTGGCGACAAACCCAATAAAAACGGCCACAAGAAGGGTTGCCGCCCCCAGCCATCCCAGTCCGGTCAGACGTCGGCCGGTACGCTCTTTGGTCAGTGCAAGATTCATGGAGACGCATGGTACGGAAGGTGGGTTTAAAAACAAGAAAACTTCTTGATGCAGAGGGGTTGACAC
>WFRA01000140.1 GCA_015486775.1 Kiritimatiellales bacterium
CCGCAGGCGGCTCGCCTGCTCCATGCCGAGTGCGGCGAACAAGGCAGGCGAGCCGCCTGCGGCACGAAAAGCTGCGAGGTTAGCCCGAGCAAATGGGAATGTGGCCGCAAAAAGGCGCAAGATACACAAAAAATCCAATGGCTGGAAATGTTGCTTCCTGCCGATGCGTTTTTCGTGGAAGCGACGTCCCCGTCGCTTGTCCCCTCCCAGCAAAAGAAAGCGACGAGGGCGTCGCTTCTACGATATTCATTCGTGAAATGCTCGATTCCATTCCCCGGGAACGCCGAGCCCCAGCTCGGCACAAAAAGAAAACCCCGCCTCAAAGCAGATCCAACGGACTCTTCACCGCATCGACGTCCTTGTTCATCACATGCGTATAGATCTCCGTTGTCTTCACATCCTTGTGCCCCATCAGTTCCTGCACCATGCGGATATTCGTCCCGTTTTCCAGCAGATGCGTCGCAAATGAATGCCGCAGCGTGTGTACCGTTGCCCGCTTCAAGATACCCGCCTTGCGCACCGCCGCTTTGACCGCCTTCTGGAACCCCGACTCCATCACATGGTGCCGCATCTCCTTTCCAGACCTTGGATCGATCGACCGCTTCCTCGAAGAGAAAACATACTGCCAGCCCGCTTCCCGGCACGCATTCGGATATTTCCGCGCCAGCGCCTCCGGAATATAAACCTCCCCGTAACCCGCCCGCAGATCCTTCGCGTGCAACGCAACCACCCGCTCAATATGATCTGCCAACAACGGGCGGACAGCTTCCGGCAACGGCACCACACGGTCCTTCCCGCCGTGAACCTCTCCCTCTGGTCGTTATTTGCTTCGCAAATTATCATTTCGCGTTGCTCATGGGCCGCCCCGCACGAAAACCCGTCCTTGCCCACGTCCACATTTTGAACCCGCAACCGCACGCACTCCATCAGCCGCATACCCGTTCCATACATCAATCGCGCCATCAGCCCCGAAACCCCCGGCATCACCGAAAAAAGCAAATCCTTCTCGGTTCGCGTCAGCACCACCGGCAGCTTCCGGCTCGCCCGCGCCCGTTTAAACCCATCCAGCACGCCAATATCCATTTCCAACACTTCGCGATAAAGAAAGATCAAGGCATTCAGCGCCTGCGCCTGCGTGGCCGCCGCCACATTCCGCTCCAGCGCCAAATAATTCATAAACGTCGGCACAGCTTGCGGTGATGGTGGCAACACGCCCTTATTATAGACGAGATAGCGCTCCACCCAATCCGCGTAGGTTTTCTCCGTACGAATCGCCATATTCCGCCGACGAATCACCTCCCTCAACTTCCGCAACGCACCCGCCGCCTCCGCATCCAGCCGACCATCCGCTTTCGAAAGGCTCCTCTCCACCGCTTCCGCCGCAGTTTGGGTTCGAGCAAGCGTGACATGATCCGCCCCCAGCTCCTCGCACAGATTCCCCAGCTCATCCCAATCAATCGGCAACCCGCCCGCCGAATCGCCCCCCACATCCATCAGGATCTCAACCGCTTTCAGCGCTTGATGCAGTTGCCAAAGCTCCAAATCCCCTTTTCTGTCCTCAACCCAGCAACAAATCAGCTCCTGCGTCACCGCCTTCAAGCGGACTCCCTCCAGTGAATACACAAACTGTTGCGCCCATTTCGTGAGATACGAACCCGCCTTTCCCGCGTGCCCCAAATCGATCAAACGCTCGCAATAGCGTTGCCAAAAGGAAATCTCACTTTTTGTCATCTCGGTTGTGCTCTTGACAGGTTTCATTCCCGTCTGATACCATCTCCCCAAGGTTTAAGCAATGAAATACAGGAGTCTGTTGCGCAAAGCCACAAAGGTGTTAGGCGGAACGATTCCATACAATTAACTGGCTAAAAAAGGATCAAAACATGAAATCACAATTAATAATCTCTCTTGTCATTCTCGGAGTCATAAATATCTGTGGGGCTGAAATTAACCTGTTGTGGCAAAAAGATGTGTCAACCTATTTGCCATCCCCTTCTGATTCAATCATGGACATAAAACCCTATTCAAACGGAAGGATTGCTGTTCTTTTAGGTGGCTGGTCATCGGACACAAAAAAACTTCTTGTTTTAGATTCTGAAGGGAACTTCGTTTACGAAAACACCGTTACAAATGGAGCAAATGGATATCTTCATGGCCATTCCGGTAGCTCTTATATTATTTGGGGACTCTATTCTGGCG
>WFRA01000141.1 GCA_015486775.1 Kiritimatiellales bacterium
CCACTCCGGTTCACACGCGCTCGGGTGGCGAAATTGGTAGACGCAAGGGACTTAAAATCCCTCGGAGCAATCCATGCGGGTTCGAGTCCCGCCCCGAGCACCACATCCCTCCAATCTGCATTTCCAAGCAATTCGCAGTACGCAACACGCAGTACGTCCCTACCTCCGGTAGTTCGGCGCTTCCTTAGTGATTTTGATGTCGTGGGCGTGGGCTTCGGTGGCACCGGCGGAGGAGACGCGGACAAACCGGCCCTTGGCCTTGAGCGCGGAAATGTTGCGGGTTCCGCAGTAGCCGAGGCTGGCCTGGAGGCCGCCGCAGTATTGTTTCATCACCTTGCTTACGGTGCCGGAGAAGGGAACCATGCCCTCGATGCCCTGGGGCACGAGGTCGTCGTCATTGCTCAGGCCGTAGCGCTGGCGGCTGCCTTCGCGCGATTTCATGGCGTCGAGGCTGCCCATGCCGCGGTAGATGACAAACTGGCGGCCTTCGTAGATGATCTTTTCGCCGGGGCTCTCCTCGGTGCCGGCGAGCACGGAACCCATCATGACGGTGTCGGCGCCGGCGACGAGCGCCTTGGCGATGTCGCCGGAGTTGCGCACGCCGCCGTCGGCTATCACGGGGATGTCGCCCTTGAGCGCACTGGCGGCCGCATGGATGGCGGAGATCTGCGGGATGCCCACGCCGGCCACGACGCGGGTGGTGCAGATGGAGCCGGGGCCGATGCCCACCTTGACGGCATCCGCACCGGCGTCGCGCAGGGCGATCGCCGCCTCGCCGGTGGCAATGTTACCGCCGATCACGTCGATGTGGGGAAACTTGTTTTTGACCCACGAGACCATCTCGATGACCCCTTTGGAGTGGCCGTGGGCGGTGTCGACCACCAGCACGTCGACTTCGGATTGGTCGAGGATTTCAGCGCGCTCGTAGTCGCCGGGGCCCACGCCGGCGGCGACGCGCAGGCGGTGCTTGTCGTCGCGGTTGAAGAGGGGCTCCTTGTTTTCGATCAGGCGGCGGACATCGGCATAGCTGTAGAGGCCGACAAGCTTGCCGTTTTCGACGAGCGGGAGCTTGCCGATCTTGTGCTGCTGCATGATGTCGTAGGCCTGGCGCAGGTTGGTGCCGGCCTTGGCGGTGATGACGTTGGTGGTCATGATCTCGGTTGCGGGGACGCGCTTCGAGCGGGTAAAGCGGACATCCTTAGAGGTTAGGATGCCGGCCAGTCGGCCGTCGTCGTCGAGAATCGGGAAGCCGCTGAAGCTGTAGCCCTTTTCCGCCCGGCGAATGGCGATGGTTTCGAGGGTGTCGTTGACGTTGAAGGTGATCGGGTCGGTGATGAGCCCGTTGAGGTGGTGCTTCACGCGGCTGACATGCTGCGCCTGCTCTACGGGTTCGAGGTTTTTGTGGATGACCCCGATTCCCCCGAGCATGGCCATCGAGATCGCCATCTGCGCCTCGGTGACCGTATCCATGGCGGCACTGAGGAAGGGGATCTTCACGCCGACATTGGTGGTTAACCGGGAGGAAATGTCGGTGTCGCCCGGCAGGAAGTCCGCATACTGGGTGATCAGCGAGACATCGTCGAAGGTCAGCCCCTCGAACGGGAAGGTTTCCATGAATTCAGCTATGTATTTGTTCTGGCTCATCTTCTGCATCCTTTTGCCGAGCCATTTTCTACAGGAGGGGAATGCGAGTCAATACAATTTAGCCTTTCGATTCAACACCCGCAATCTAACCGATTGCGCATGGAATAATGGATGAACGGATGGTTGGATGACTGAAAACGTGGCTCCATGGCGAAATGGATGGCATGTCACCCAAATGGTGACACGATGTCCGGTACACCATCGGTTTCCCCCAACAATCCACTCTTCCAAGCATCCAGTAATCCAAGCTGTAAGGCTACGGCCATGTCACCCAACCCGGGCTCTGGCGGGAACATTGAACAGTGATTTTCGAGTAAACTTCATTCCGTCATCACCTCGTGGTAGGCGGGAAAATGAGACGCAAAAAAAAGGAAAGGAAGCGGGTGGAAGAAAACATTCAAATATCGGGTAACCCCTCCGACAACACGAAACAAGCAGTATCTACCCAAACTTTTCGCGGTAGGCCCAGAGGCCGAGGGCGGGGTTGGAGATGTAGAAGATTTCCTCGCCGTCGGGCAGGGTGTTAAAGCCGTCCTTGAGTTCGGTCGGGTTGTAGCGCGCGGCCATCTCTTCGTAGGCGGCGGCCTCGAAGCCGACGGAGCGGATTTCGTCGAGCGTCGTGTCCGGGCCGGGGCAGTAGGTGATCTTGAAGCGCCCTTCTGACGAGCCGTGGATCAGGTGTGCCGCCGCGCCAAGGTTGTCGCGGAGCTCTTCGTTTTCCTCCACCGCCTTGAGCGTGGCAGGGGTTCCGCGATATCCATATTTGCGGATTAGGCGATCAATGGTCGGGTCTTCGCCAAACTCCTTGAGGGCGGGGGCGAGCACGATCAGCTCGCCTTCGTCGGCAATCGCCATGCGGGTGCGGTAGACCGCCTTGTTGCCGAGCCAGGTGCTCTGGAATTCGTGCGGGTCGAGATAGACCACCACCTTTTTCGGCTCGCGGTCGAGCAGGGTGATGTTTACATCTCTCGCCAGCTTGCAGGCCTCGGTGTAGCAGGTTTCGTCGTCGCTGGAATAGAAGCCGCGCATATGCATTTCGCCGGTGCCATAGTCCTGCTCCATCACGGTCAGGATATAGGTGATCGGCAGGTCGGAGAGGTAGGTTTCCACCGCGTGGTTGAAGAGTTGCCGCACGGGTGTATCCGTCCGGCCGAGGATGGTCTCCATGTTGCAGACCGCGCCGAGGAAGTGTGATTTGTTGATGATGTCCGATCCGCCCGCGCCGACCACGATGTTCTTGGTGTAGTTGGCCATGCCGACCACCTCGTGCGGCACCACCTGGCCGACGGAGAGGATCAGGTCGTAGCCGTCGAAGAGGATCTTGTTGACCTCCACCCCGACGGCGTAGTCGACCTTTCCGCCGGAAAGCTCCGCGAGCATTTCGCCGGGCACGACCCCCTTTCGAACCACGTCGTTGCGCCAGTCGTGCACCTTGAAGGCATCCAGCAGAATCGACTCGCCGAACATCATGCGCAGCTGCTCCTCCGTCATGGGATTGTGCGTTCCAAGGGTTGGAAGAATATCCACCTGCACACCCTTGGCCACGAGCTTTTCGTAGGCCATCGCCGTGATCGGCCCGGCCATCGAATTGAGCCGCGTGTGGTCGGGCGGAAGAATAAGAACCTTGTTCAGCTCCCCGGAATTTTCCAAGCATTGGAAAACCAGCCTGCGCAGCTCGTCCTGCGAAATCGAAATACTTTCCCCGGATCGATGGATCATTTCAACAACCTTTCCTTAAGCGCCCAGAGTCCTGCCGACGGTGTGCTGATGAAGAAAACCTCTTCCTCGTCCGGCATGGTGTTCCAGCCTTCTTTCATTGTGTTTGGATTATATCTGGCCAGCGCATCCCGAAGGTCGGTGTATTCATAATGAACACCTTCGATCTCTTTGCGGCTTAATCCACCGGGTGCATACCGAATGGTGAAGCGGCCTTCGGAAGAGCCGTGCATCAGGTGGGCCGCACCGTGGGCCAGTTCCTGTAGGTCGCTCTTCTTTTTGTAGAGATCTAGAACCTGCGGTGTTTCGCAGTAACCATACTTGCGGATCAGTGCATCCACTTCCTTTTGCTCGCCGAAGCGCTCAACGCCGGGAGCAATGATCAATAGTTCGCCGCCATCGGCCATTGCCATGCGTGTGCGGTACACCGCTTTGTTGGCGACCCAGGTGGCGCGAAACTCGTCGGCTTGCATTACCGCCACGATTTTTTTCACGGGTCGGTCAAACAGGGTGAAGTTTTGTTTGCGGCTAGCTTCGGCTGCCATGAGATAGGTGTCGGGGTCGTCGCCGACATAGACCCCGCTGTGCACCAGTCGGTTTTGATCGTCGCGCTTCATGGTCACCATCATGTAGACATGCGGCAAGTGCCCGAGAAACTGTTCTTCCGCCCAGTTGTAGCAAGTCCGTAGCGGCGTGGCGGGATTCCCTAGATTGTTTTCGATTCCATAAACCGCCGCGGCCAGATGCGACGCGCAGATCGTTTCGTTTCCGCCCAGCCCGATGAAATAGTTTTTATTGTGGTTGGCAAAACCGAGCACTTCGTGCGGGACAACGTGGCCGATATTGATAATCAGATCCCAGTCTCCGGTGACTGCCATCGTGTTCAGGTCGATCGGGATTTCCCAGTTTGCTTTGCCCTCTGTGCTCTCCTCGACCCGTTCCGCCGGAATAGTGCCCAGCCGGGTGACCCCGTTGCGCCAGTCGTGCGCGTGAATACGTTCCTGCGGGAAGTCGCCAAACATCCAGCGGTTGTCGGCTTCCGTGTGCGGCACATGCTGCCCCAGTGTTGGAATCATGTGGATATCGCAGGTGTCCGGAAGCAATTTCCGGAAGGTTTCGGCGATCCACCCGGCTCCGCAATGGGCACGTGTGATATCCGGAGGCAGCAGCAAAACCCGGCGGAATCTACAATCAAGCCGGTCGCGTGCTTCATCCAGCACCCGTTGGCATAATTGTTCGACCTCCGCGCGGGGGATTGCATCTCCTTCTTGGGCAAACCAAGGCATCTGTTCTCCTTAGAAATCAGACCACATAGGTTGACGCGGAGGTGTCGCCGCCGCGGCCAGTCCAGTTGGTGTGGAAGAATTCGCCGCGCGGTTTATCCAAACGCTCGTAAGTGTGCGCGCCAAAATAGTCGCGTTGCGCCTGGAGCAGGTTGGCGGGGAGGCGGGCGGCGCGGTAGCCGTCGTAGTAGGCCAGTGCCGCGCCGATGGCCGGCATCGGGATGCCGAGCTCGACCGACTTCATGATCACGCGCCGCCAGGCCGCCTGCGCGGTTTCGACCGCGTCGGTAAAGAACGGGTCGAGCAGCAGGTTGACGAGGTCGGGGTTGGTGTCGAACGCCTCTTTGATCTTGCCGAGGAAGACCGAGCGGATGATGCAGCCGCCGCGCCACATCAGGGCGATTTCGCCGTTGTTGAGCTTCCACCCATACTCCTTGGCGGCCTCGCGCATGAGCTGGTAGCCCTGGGCGTAGGAGACGATCTTCGAGGCGTAGAGCGCCTGCTTGAGGTCGTCGAGCAGGGCGGCTTTGTCGCCGTCGAAGGCGGTGGCGGGGCCGTTGAGAATCTTGGAGGCCGCAACGCGCTCGTCCTTGAGTGCCGAGAGGCAACGGGCGAAGACCGCTTCGCCGATGAGCGTGAGCGGTTGGCCGTGGTCGAGCGCCGCGACGGCAGTCCACTTGCCGGTGCCTTTTTGTCCTGCGGTGTCGAGAATGAGGTCGATAACCGCTTCGCCGTCCTCGGTTTTGTAGCCGAGGATGTCGCGGGTGATTTCGATGAGGTAGGAGTCGAGCTCGCCCTTGTTCCACTCTGCAAAGGTGTCGTGCATCTCCTCGTTGGACATGCCGAGGCCTTCCTTCATCATCTGGTAGGTTTCGCAGATCATCTGCATGTCGCCATATTCGATGCCGTTGTGAACCATCTTGACAAAGTGACCCGCGCCGTTTTCGCCGACCCATTCGCAGCAGGGTTCGCCGGCTTCGGTGTGGGCGGAGATTTTCTGGAAGATGGGCTTCACGGAGTCCCAGGCCTTGGGGGATCCGCCGGGCATGATGGATGGGCCGAGCAGGGCGCCTTCCTCGCCGCCGGAGACGCCGGTGCCGATGAAGAGCAGTCCCTTGCTCTCAACGTATTCGGTGCGGCGGATGGTGTCGGGATAGTGGCTGTTGCCGCCGTCGATGATGATGTCGCCCTCTTCAAGGAAGGGGATGACCTGCTCGATAAACGAATCCACCGGATCGCCGGCCTTCACGAGCATCATCACCTTGCGAGGGCGTTCGAGATTGGCGCAGAGCTCCTCGATGCTGTGGCATCCGATAAAGTTTTTGCCCGCGCCGCGCCCCGCCATGAATTTGTCGACTTTTGCCGTGGTGCGGTTGTACACCGCAACAGTGAAACCCTTGCTTTCCATGTTGAGGACGAGGTTTTCGCCCATTACCGCCAATCCGATCAATCCAATATCTGCTTTCATTTTAATCTCCATTTGTTTGGGCGACATGTATGTCGCCCTTACCGTTTTACTCGTGCGTTGCCTTCCCAGATGCTCCAGAGCTGGTCTTCGTCGGTGGGCTGGGCATAGTCGGTCAACATGGTGGCGGCGAGCGCCCCGCTGGCCCAGCCAAAGCGGGCGCACTTTTGCACATCCCAGCCTTGGAGAATACCATAAAGCAATCCGCCAACAAATCCGTCGCCGCCACCGATGCGGTCGAGCACGCCGATCTCGCGCGGCTTGATGACTTCCCAGTCGGAGCCGTCGGTCACCAGCGCGCCCCATAGGTGGCTGTTTGCGGAGACCACCTCGCGGAGCGTGGTTCCAAAATAGCTGGCGTTGGGGTAGGCGGCCTGCACCCGGCCGATCATTTCCTTGAAGCCATCAATCTTTTCATCCAGTCCCTGACCACCCGATTCTGGACCTTGGATGCCCAAGCAGAGCTGGAAATCCTCTTCGTTGCCGATGAGGATGTCGCTGCGCGAAGCGATCTCGGCAAAGGTGTCGGCAAGCTCCTGTTCGCGGCCTTTCCAGAAGCTGGCGCGGTGGTTGAGGTCGAACGAGATCAGCGATCCGTTTTCCTTGGCCACGCGGGCGATGTCGAGGCAGAACTGGCTGGTCTTGGGCGAGAGCGCCGCAACCAGTCCCGAAAGATGGACGATTTCCGTACCCTCTTCTCCAAAGATCCGATCGAGGTCGAAGTCGTCGGCGCAGAGCTCGCGGCCGACTTCCCCGGCTCGGTCGTTCTGGACCCGCGGGCCGCGGGAGCCCCAGCCGCTGTCGGCCATGTTGATTTGGTGGCGGTAGCCCCAGGGATCGCCCTGCTCGAACTCGGGGCCCTCGAAATCCATCCGGCGGCTGCGGATGTTGTCCTTGATGAAGTGCGAGACCGGGCTGCCTTTGACAAACGCCGTGAGCACCTTCACCGGCATCCCGAGGTAGGAGGCCACGCTGGCCACGTTGCTCTCCGCGCTGGTGGCCTGCATCTTGAAGGTGTCCGAACAGTGGAACGGCTGCGAGCCGACCGGCGTCAGACGGATGCCCATGCTGGTGGGAACGATTAACGAATATTTTTTATCTGACATTTTTAGACTCCGGTAAAGGCTGAGAACCCGCCATCGACGGGGACGATGATGCCGCTAACAAATTTTGCCGCGTCCGAGATGAGGAAGTGAATGGTTCCATAAACCTCCTCCTGCTCGCCGAAACGACGGAAGGGGGTCTTGTTGATCACCTGCTGGCCGCGTTCGGTGTAGCTGCCGTCTTCGTTGATTAGCAGCGCTCGATTTTGATTGCTGACGAAAAAGCCGGGGGCGATGGCGTTCACGCGGATGCTGTCGCCATACTTGAGCGCCATTTCGGTGGCCATCCATTTGGTGAAGTTGTCGATGCCGGCCTTGGCGTTGGAATAGCCCAGCACGCGGGTGAGGCACTGCCCCGCGGACATGGAGGAAAAGTTGACCACGCAGCCGCTTCCCTGCGCCTTGAAGGCCTTGGCGAAGGTCATTGTCGGCATGACGGTTCCCTTGAGGTTGAGGTCGAGCACCTTGGAATAGTCGTCGATTTTTAGGTCGAATACATCCTGGTCGGGGCCGATGGTGGCACCCGGCATGTTGCCGCCCGCGCCATTGATGAGTACATCGATGCGACCCACGTCGGCCATGATTTTTTCGTAGACCGAATCGAGGGCTTCTTGGTTGAGCACGTTGCAGGCGTAGCCGCAGCATTTTTCGGAAATCTTTTTCGCCTCCGCGACGGTTTCGTCCACCTTGTCCTGGAACAGGTCGAGATAGATCACAAACGCTCCCTGCTCCTGGAGATATTTTGCGGTTCCGCCCGCCAGAACCCCGGCGGCTCCGGTCACGGCGATCGTTTTGCCCGATAGGTCGAATAGGTTTTTCATGATGGCTCCTTCTTTATTCCTCAAATGTTTGAGAGCGTGGTTTAGGCGTTGGCCGCAGATTTCGCAAGCAAAAACTTGCCTTTTATTTCGCCGGAATGCACTTTCTCAATGGTTTGAGGAGAAAATGCTATGGCGGTTAGCCAAAAACAGGTTGCGGAAAGGCTCGGGGTTTCGATCGCGCTGGTGTCGCGCGTGCTTTCGGGGAAGGCGGAGGCGATCGGCGTTGCGCCCGAAACCATCGAACGCGTTGCCAGGGTCGCGCGGGAGATGGGCTATGTGCCCAACGCCGCCGCTCTGACCCTGAAAGGCAAATCGACCCGCACCATCGGGGTGGCGGTATACGATTTCAACGATCCCTTCTTCGGCGCACTCATCAAGAAGATTCAGGTCCTCGCCCACGAACACACCTATTCGCTGGTGCTCGCCGGGTTCCTCAACCGCGTTCCCGATACGCGGGATCTGCTGGCGCTGCACAAGCACTCCATCGACGGGCTCCTGGTGCTCGGATCGGATGCCGAGGCGCAGTGGCTCCGGGATTTTCGGCACTTGCCTGTTGCCCGTATTGGACACGGCAACGACGCGGAAGGGAGCGTGCGCATAACCGTCGACGAACAGGATGCTGCCCGGCAGCTCGTCGGCCATCTGGCCGCCGCCGGAAAGAAAAACCTAGTTTATGTGTCCGGGGGCCTGCCAGCGCACCGCCTGCGCCGGGGGGCGCTTGAAAAGGCATCCTTGGATGTCGGCCTGGGATTTGCAGCGGTTCCGTCCGGGCGGGAGGATCCGTTTGCCGCCGGCGTGCAGGCCGCCCGCGAGGTGCTGGGAAAAGCGATGGAGGCCGATGCGCTGGTCTGCGCAACCGACCAGATCGCCATGGGGGCACTGCACGCCCTGGCCGAGGCGGGGGCTGAGGTTCCCGGGCGGCTGGCCGTTACGGGCTTCGACGACATTCCCTTCGCCGCGCAGTCCATCCCGCCGCTCACCACCGTCCGCCAGCCG
>WFRA01000142.1 GCA_015486775.1 Kiritimatiellales bacterium
CCCGCCCTACAATTCCCGCCCTGCAAATTCCCGCACCGCAACGCTTGCACACATTCACACCTTGATGAATAATCTCGTCATGAATAAAGACTTCCCCGATCGTAAACACCTCCGGCGCATCCCCGTCTGGATTTCTTCCAACCACCGTGTCATCTGGTTTGTCACCACCTGTTGCGCCAATCGAAGAAAGGTCTTTGCGGTGGAGTCTTCGATAAAAATTGCGCTTGAATCACTCGTCAAAGCAAGTGCGGCAACCGATTGGAACATTATTCAAGTCTGCTTTATGCCCGACCATGTCCACCTCCTGCTCTCCCCCACCAAGAGCCGGGATCAGTCTCTCTCAAAAATCATGCAACGCTGGAAATCCTCCAGCAAACAGCGTCTGAACCGCAACGGCATTGCGGGCGAAATCTGGTAGCGTGAATTTTTCGACCGGCTATTGCGATCCGATGAAAACCTGACAGACAAGTGGCGATATGTTGAAATGAATCCTGTTCGGGCAGGATTGTGCGAAACGCCCGAAGCGTACGCCTACCTCGGAACCCCCTCCGATATTTTGAGCAGAATCAACGCCTTGTAGGGCGGGACAAAACATTGTAGGGCGGGAACGGTTGACGAAGGATTCGCAAGCTCAACCATTCCCGCCCTACAACCTTGCCCTGCAACAACCCCGCACCATATCCTGGGAACGCCGAGCCCCAGCTCGGCAAAGGCACGCAAAGATTTGGGAGTGCGGTGGGCCGAAGGCTTGCGAAGCAACTCGACACCGCTTTTAAAAACGGCGGCTTTGCGACTGTATTTTAAAGCGCAGTCAAGCCTGCGCACTCCAGAGCATTCCACGCCTCTTCCAGCCGCCGGGCGGAAATTTTTATGGGGGTTTTGATTTCGGGCGCAAAGCGGTTGACGCGGAACTCTTCGAGCAGCATGGCGAATTCGATGAGTTCGTGGGCGGCGGCAATGTCGTCGCATTCGAGCAGGGCTTCGTTGAGGCGGTTTTGGAAGGGCTCGATTTCGGCGAGCTTGCGCAGGTCGGCCGGTGCATTGTTGCGGACGCGCTGGATGCGCATCTGCATGGCCTTGAGGTAGCGCGGGTAGCGGCCAAAAATGTCCGGGGTTTGGAGAAATCCGGGGCGGAAGAGGAATTCGAGCTGCATTGCCAGATCGTGCAGAGTGTCGAATTCGGCGTTGAGCTGATCGCGTGCTTTGACGATTTCTTCGCGCTGATGGAGCAGGGTTTCAAGAATTTCCGCATTTTCGGCGACCACTTCGTAGAGGGTTCCGCGCGCGTCGGCGGCGCGTTGAGCAAAGGTTTCAGCGTCGCGGATTTGGAGGCGGCCATCGCGGGTGAGTGCTTCGATGATGCAGGCGTCGAAAAAGTCGGTCAGGAAGCCGTCGTCGATGGCCGAGAGGGCGAGCTGGAGCAGGGGGGTGAGCGGCGGGCGCTTTTCGAGATACTTCACCTGGTCGGCCTGCCGGATGCGGAAGAGGTGGACGAGCCCCGCGCGGTGCGCGGCGTCCGCTTGGATGGGGTTCAGAAAAACCTGCCGCCCGACGCCGCTGGGTTTGGAAACCAGTGCCGGATAGCCGCGCGTTTGCTGACCATCTTCGGCGACGATAAATTCTGGCAGTTCGCCGCCGGGCCAATCGGGTTGCGGGGGCAACGCCCATTTGGCAAAGGCGAGTTCCGAACTGCTGCGATGGGCGGTCTGCCGATGCTCTTCGGAAATGGAGGCGTGGATTTTTACAATCTCGTCGCCGTCGGTTTCGATCACCTTCATGCGCAGGAAGGCGGGCAGGGCGCTTTCATCAAAATCCGACGCATCGACGGGGAGCGAGAATTCCTGTTGCAAAAACTCAGAAAGTGCCGCCAGCAGCGGTTTTGTCACACTTCCGAAAGTGTGACAGAAGGTGTGGGCGGTGCGGTCGATCGGCGAAAGGGTGTTGCGCAGGTTTTTGGGGAGGGTGCGGAGCAGGCGGCCAACCTTTTCCTCCAGCCAGCCGGGGACGAGCCAGTCGGGTGCCCAGTCGGGGAGGAAGGCGAGTTTGCTGGTGGGGCAGACGAGGGCGATGCCGTCGAGCTCCGCGCCGGGGTCGAAGGTGTAGACGAGCTGGAACTCTTCGTGGTGGAAGGTGAGCGCGTCGGGATAGTCTTCGGGGCGGATGGGCGTCGATTGCGGATAGATGGCGTCCTGCATCCGCATGGCGATGCGCGCTTTGGTTTTGCGAATCCATTTTTCCAAGGTTTGGACGGAGTAGACATTTTCCGGCAGGAGGGCGTCGAAGTGGTCGAAGATGGCGGCGGGATCGAGCAGGGCTCCGGGGCGGCGAATTTTTTCTTCCAGCGCGGCAATGTCGTCGAGCATGCGTTGATGGAGTTTGATCCAGCCGCCGCGCGTGGTCAGGTTGCCGGGAACCATGCCCTCGCGGATAAAGATCTTGCGCGCCTCCTCGGGATTGATCGGACCGTAGTGGACGGGGCGGCCATCGAGCAGGGTCAGCCCGCCGGACACGATCGATTCTTTGGCATAGACAAAGCCTTTTTCTGCGCTCCATTCCGGTTTTTTGTAGACGGATTTGCAGAGGTGCGGGGCGACCGCCTCCAGCCATTCCGGCTTGATTTCGGCCACGGTGCGGGCATAGAGCCTGGTGGTTTCCACCAGCGCAAAAACAACGACCCATTCCGGCGGCTTTTTGAAGAGCCCGGACCCCGGAAAGATGAAAAACTTGCGGTTGCGCGCGGCGGTAAATTCGCGCTCCTCGCCCCTGAGTCCAATGTTTGCGGGAATGCCTGCTAGCAGGCTTCGGTGGATGAGGTCGGGGGTGAGGCAGGCCTCACCCGTACGGGCGGGGCTGGCAGGAGTGCTTGCCCCACATGATTTGAGATCCTTCCAGAGGTTGCGCCATTCCATGACGCGGCGGTAGTTGACAAAGTTTTGCTTGCAGAATTTTCGCAACTTGCCGTGCGAGGGACCTTCGGCTTCGAGGGCATCCCAGAGGTTGAGGATGGTGATGAAGTCGGATGTTGGATCGATCCACTGCTTGTGGGCGAGGTCGGCGGCCTCGGCCTTTTCGGTGGGGCGTTCGCGCACATCCTGAATGGAGAGGAAGGCGACGAGGATGAGCAGCTCGGGCACAACCCCTTCCTCGCGTGCCTGCACAATCATTCGCGCTAGGTGGGGGTCGACGGGGTATTGGGCAATCTCGCGCCCGAGCGGGGTGAGCTTGCGGTCGGCATCGATGGCGCCGATGTCCTGGAGTGCGCGGTAGCCTTCGTGCACGAGGGCGGGCTGCGGCGGGTCGATCAGGGGAAAGCGGTCGATGGGCGGGAGGCCGAGCAGATCCATCTGGAGGATGACGCCCGCGAGCGCGGTGCGGCGGATTTCGGGGTCGGTATATTTTGCGCTGCCTTCGAGGGTCTCTTTGTCGTAGAGATAGATGCAGATGCCGTCGGTCACGCGCCCGCACCTTCCGCGCCGCTGGCGGGCGCTCGCCTGCGACACCTGCTCGACCTGCAAGCCCTGCACCTGCGTGCGCGGATTGAAGC
>WFRA01000143.1 GCA_015486775.1 Kiritimatiellales bacterium
GCGCAAACGCGCTTTCCCAAACACCCAAAAGGCCTCCGATGTCATCCAGACATTGGAAGAATACCTGCGTGAAAACGGGGTGGAGATCCTTTTGGGAACCCACGTCAAACGGTTGTTGGTCGAGGAGGGTGCCCTTGTCGGGGTCGAAACCGATCGGGGGCGCTTCCGTTCCGAAAGCGTGGTGCTCGCCACCGGCGGGGCGTCGTACAAGAAAACCGGATCGACCGGCGACGGGCTGGAGTGGCTGCAACAAACCGGCCACACCGTCCACGAAGCCTCGCCGGACATCGTTCCCCTGCGCGTGAAGGAGCCGTGGGTAAAGGCGCTCTCCGGCACCACGCTCGACTCCATGAAGATTACCTTCACCGCCACCAACGGAAAATCTATTTCCAAGGTTGGGAAGATTCTTTTTACGCACTTTGGAATCTCCGGTCCGCTAATCCTCAACAGCGCGCACGAGGTCAAGCAGCTGCTCAAGCATGGGGACGTTGCGGCCACCATCGATCTCTTCCCGAAACTGGAACCCCGCGAGGTCGACCGCCGCGTGCTGGAGGTTTTCGACGAAAACAAAAATAAGGTTATTCGCAACGCGATGAAACAGCTAGCCCCGGAGGGCATGGCGCGCGCGCTGGTGGCCAACCTCCCGCCCGAACTGCTGGATAAAAAAGTCAACATCGTGAGCCAGGAGGAGCGCAAGAGCCTGGTGAAAAAACTCAAAGGCCTTCCGCTAACCGTCACCGGAACCATGGGCTACGACTGGGCCGTCATCAGCGACGGCGGCGTGGATCTTGCTGAGGTCGACACGCGCACCATGGCCTCGCGGCTCCATCCCAACCTATTCATCGTCGGCGACCTGCTGCACATCAGCCGCCCCTCCGGCGGCTTTTCCCTGCAACTCTGCTGGACCACCGGCTGGGTCGCCGGGGAAAACGCATAGTGCAGCTGAAGCGGCGGCAGAGGGATGAACCACGAAATACACGAACCACACGAAAACAAATATGAATCCGATTTTCCTTCTTTTGTGCATTTGCGTGTTTGGATTCGCGTATATTCGCGGTAAGGAACGGTCTGGCCAAAGCGGAACGAGCGTCCCGCTTGTTCATGGGCAAGCGGGACGCATGCCCTCCGAGGATTGGAAACTTTGGGCTGGCGTTTTTTCCAGAGGCTGGAAGAATGCCTCCAACCAACGAGGTGTTCGATGCAGGCATTGAAACGACTGTTTGACAGCAACCGCAAGTGGGCGGAACAGATTGGAAAGGAAGACCCGGGATTTTTCGAGCAACTGTCGAAGCAGCAGAACCCGGAATATCTCTGGATCGGCTGTGCCGACAGCCGGGTGCCGGCCAACGAGATTGTCAACCTTCCGCCCGGCGAGGTGTTTGTCCACCGCAACATTGCCAACGTGGTGGTGCATACGGATCTCAACTGCCTATCCGTGATCCAGTATGCCGTGGAGGAGCTGAAGGTGAAGCACATCATTGTCTGCGGCCACTATGGCTGCGGCGGGGTGAAGGCGGCGCTCGACGACCGCGACCACGGGCTGATTGACAACTGGCTGCGGCACATCCGCGATGTCTACCGCCTGCATGCCGCCCAGCTCGATGCCATCGTCGATTCGGAAGCGCGCCGGGATCGGCTCTGCGAGCTGAACGTGATCGAGCAGGTGGCCAACGTCTGCGACACCACCATGGTGCGCAACGCCTGGAAGCGGGGGCAGGAGCTGACTGTCCATGGCTGGATCTACCGCCTCGAAGACGGGCTGCTCCGCGACCCGAATGTCTGCACCACGCAGGCGCGGCGCCTGCCGGTGCAATAGCGGGGTTTTTGCCTATTCCGGCACGCCGCTGTGGAACCGGAAGAGAGGATCGGGCGACTCAATAGAAAAAAAGCCCGCGCAATGCGCGGGCTTTCGTTTGGATGGGTTTAGTAGCGGTCTCCGCCGCCACCGTATCCGCCGCGGCCTCCACCGCCGCCTCCACCCCCATAGCCGCCGCGGCCTCCGCCGCCACCGCCACCGCCACCGTATCCGCCTCGGCCACCGCCACCGCCGTCGCGGCGGGGGGCGCGCTCTTCGCGCGGACGTGCAATGTTGACGCGCAGGTTGCGGCCATCGAGTTCCTGGTCGTTGAACATATCGACCGCTTTGTTTGCCTCTTCCGGGGTGCCCATTTCAACAAAGGCAAACCCGCGCGAGCGGCTCGTGAATTTATCGAGCATCAGCTCGCATTTGACGACGGTGCCTGCCTGTGCAAACAGCTCTTCGAGGTCGCCTTCGGTGGAACTATAGGAAAGGTTTCCTACATACAGTCTTTTTTCCATTTTCCTGTCTCTCTGCCACCCAGCATCGCCACGCCTGTCCCGACTCGTTCGGCTTTCCGGAAATCCCATGATTCCCGCGACAACCCGTGGCCACGTTCTGGATGAACTCAACGGGGAGAATATAACCTGTTTTTAGATAAGCAACATAAATCAGGCTCTTTAGGAATCCCGCCCCGCCGGGGTCAGCCGTCCGATTTTTTGCGTCCGGCGCGTTTGCGGTCGATCTCGGAAAGCATCTTCTTGCGCAGGCGGATGTTGTTCGGTGTGATCTCGACAAGCTCGTCGTCGGCGATATATTCGAGCGCCTCTTCTAGGCTCTTCACCTGCGCCGGGGCGATTTTCATGGCGCGGTCGGTGCCGGAGGCACGCATGTTGGTGAGCTGCTTGGCCTTCTGGATGTTCACCACCAGATCCTTGTCGATGCAGTGCTCGCCGAGAATCATCCCTTCGTAGCAATCCTCGCCGGGATCGACAAAGAAGGTGCCGCGCTGCTGGAGCGCATCGATGGCGAAAGCGACCGCAGGTCCCCTTCCCTGGGAGATCAGCACACCGTTGTTGCGCTGCTGGATCTCGCCCTTGTAGGGGGCGTAGTGCAGGAAGCGGTGGGTCACGATGGCCTCCCCGGCGGTGGCCGTGAGCATCTTGGAGCGCAGGCCGATCAGACCCCGGGTCGGAATCTCGAAGCGAATCATCTTGCGGATGCCGTGCTGCTCCATGTCGACCATCTCGCCCTTGCGGGTGCCAGCCAGCTCGATGGCCTTGCCGGCATGTTCGTCGGGTACGTCCACATACAGGATTTCGATGGGTTCCTCCTTCTTCCCATGCTTTTCCTTAAGGATTACCTGCGGCTGAGCCACAGACATTTCGAACCCTTCGCGGCGCATGGTTTCGATCAGGATGGAGAGGTGCAGCACGCCGCGGCCGCTCACGCGGAACGAGTCGCCGGAGCTGTCATCCACGTGCAGCGCCACGTCGCGCTCGGTCTCCTTGAGCAGGCGTTCGCGCAAATGGCGGCTGGTCACAAATTTTCCGTCTTGCCCGAAGAAGGGGGAGTCGTTGACGGTGAAGACCATCGAGAGTGTCGGCTGGTCGATGCTGATGGCGGGGAGCGCCTCGGGGTGCTCCAGGTCGGTAATACTGTCGCCGATGTCGATGTCTGGAATGCCGACAATGGCGCAGAGGTCGCCGCAGGGCACCTCGTCCACCTCCACGCGACCCATCCCCTCGAAGGTGAAGAGCTGCTTGATCTGGGTCGGTTTCTGGGTGCCGTCGCGCAACACGCGCATGAGCGGGGTGGAGGTGTCGAGCGTTCCGCGGTAGACGCGGCCCACGCCGATGCGGCCCACATAGTCGTTGTAGTCGAGCGAGGTCACCTGCATCTGCACGGGCCCTTCGCGCACCTCCGGCGCGGGGATATGCTCCAAGACGGCATCCATCAGCGGCATGATCGAATCGCGCGGGCCGTCGAGCACGGTGTCCGCCCAGCCATCCTTTCCGCTGCAGTAGAGCATCGGGAAGTCGAGCTGGTCGTCGTTGGCATCGAGCTCGACAAACAGGTCGAACACCTTGTCGTGGATGGTGTCCGGCCGCGCGTCGGACTTGTCGATCTTGTTGATGAGCACCAGCGGCTTGAGGTTGAGCTCCAGCGCCTTGTCGAGTACGAAGCGCGTCTGCGGCATTGGCCCCTCAGCGGCATCGACCAGCAGCAGCACGCCGTCGGCCAGATTCAGCACGCGCTCCACCTGCCCGCCAAAGTCGCTATGGCCGGGGGTGTCGATCACGTTGATCTTCACGCCCTTGTAGTTGACGCTGATGTTTTTTGAAAGGATCGTAATGCCGCGCTCGCGCTCAAGGTCGTTGCTGTCGAGCATGCACTCTTGCATGCCCTCGTTGTCGCGGAAGAGGTGCGCCTGCTTGATGATTTCGTCGACGAGCGTGGTCTTGCCGTGGTCGACGTGCGCAATGATTGCGATATTCCTGATTTCTTGGGGCATGGGGTTTTCTCCAAAAGCAAAATGAGCGGCGAACATATAGCTTTCCCGCCGGAAAGCAACCCTTCCTGCCCGCAAACTCCATACCCCGAACGGACTTTCCAACCGCTGGAAATCCGCTACACTCCGCACCGATGAAAAAATGGTGGATCATCCTGTTTTCGGCAATTGTCGTGCTGGTTTCGCTGGCATGGATATTCCGTCCGGCTTCCGAGCCTGCCGCAACCTCGCCGGAGGGGGAGCAACCTGTCGTGGAGGGGAAGCGGGCCGATTTCTACCGCATCTATCTGAATACCCCGGCCAACCCGCTTGCCGTCGGCCTGTTGCCGGATAACGGTGCCCCGATCCAGGACAAGCCCTCCCTTCTCGAAACCCTAGGGGGAAAGTTCAATCCGGAGTTTCTCGAGAAATACGAAGGCTCCTATACGCTCGGCGAGCTTCGGGACGGTAGCGGCAGTTCGGGGTTCAACCTGAACAGCTCATGGTTTATCTGGAATAAAAACATTCCGCAGGCCGGTGCGAAAATACGCAAAAATCTGGCGACCGGGAAATACGAACTGATTGGCGCCCGGGTCGCTCTTCCCAAGGGAGGCCTCGGCGTCAGCTACGAGGATGACAAAGAGACAGGAGATTCGCGCGCCTATCTCGATGTGAAGCGGGATTTCTAGCCTCCGGTTTCCGGTTTTTTCCAAAGTTTGGAAAAAGGGCTGTATTCCCGCCGCCGCTTGCGGCAAAGTCCCGAACCATGATTACATTCCTCGAAGGCAAACTCGACCACAAGCAACCCGCCCGCATCGTCATGGACATTGGAGGGGTCGGCTACGAAGTGTTTATTCCGCTCTGTAGCTACGATCGCCTCCCGCCGGAGGGCGACACCTGCCGCATCCTGACCTACCACCACATCACCGACTCCTCCCAGAAGCTCTTCGGCTTCTTCGCCGAAGAGGAGCGCGAAATGTTTACCCGCCTGCTCACCATCAGCGGCATCGGCCCCAAGCTGGCGATCTCCGCGCTGAGCGGCCTGCCGGTGCGCGAGCTCAAGACCGCGCTCATCAACGGCGACGTCAAACGCATCTCGTCGATTTCTGGGATTGGAAAAAAGACCGCCGAGCGCATCATTGTCGAACTGCGCGATAAATTCAGCAAAGGCGAGCAGCTCGATGCGCTCGCCGGTGGCGAAGGGGAGCTGGGCGACACCCGCCTACGCGACGCCGCCCTCGCCCTCGGCGCCCTCGGCTACAAGCTCGACGACGCCCAGAAGATGATCAAGGCCGTCGCCCCCAAGCTCGCCCCCGAATCCTCCGTCGAAGACCTCATCCGTTTGGCGCTTACGAAATAATCCATGAAAATTCGGAGTTGGACTCCGAGATTTCTTGGATTATATCCCCTGTATGAATAAAAAAGAACAAGCAAGCTGTTGACGGTGAATAAAATGAGAGACCATTACGATTTCGAAAACATGAAAGGGGAAAAGAACCCCTACATCAAAGAGCTGAAACAACCCGTAACCATGCGCCTGGACAAGTCAACGATCTCCTATTTCAAATCGCTGGCCGAAGAGCTCGGCATGCCCTACCAAAGTTTGATTAACCTGTACTTGCGCGACTGTGCCGTACACCACAAGAAACTCTCGCTCAAATGGGCATCATAATGGGTCGCACCTCGGTAATTATCTTGAATATACCCCGATTGATTCCTGCCACAACACATGGTATATAAGCCGTATGAGTCCAACCATATTTAGGGAAAAAAGCTATCGGTTCCACTTCTTCTCTTTGGAGGAAGAACGAATGCATGTCCACGTTGTCAGCGGAGGCGGAAAAGCTAAGTTTTGGATGGAACCCGAGATTTCTTTGGCGATGTCGCAGGGCATTCCGACCCACGAGCTAATCGCGATCGAACGAATTGTGAAGGAGCATCGAGATGAAATTGAAGAAGCATGGCGCAAGCACTTCAACCATTGAAATCACCCATATTGACAGCATGGGATTTTGGATGTTGGTAGGCTCTAAGGAACACTACTTGTCATTTTCAGATTTTCCGTGGTTCATGGATGCATCCATCAAAAGCATCTCCAAGGTCGAAAAAGAATCCGATACCCATTTCTATTGGCCGGAGCTGGATGTGGATCTATCGCTCGACATGATTGATAATCCAGAAATGTACCCGCTAAAACAGAAACAGTCGAAGTAGCAACCAGATTTATTAAAGCGATGAACAACGAAATCATCACACCAGATAAAGAGTTCGAGCAAAAATTGCGGCCCTCGCGTTTTGTCGATTTTGTGGGGCAGGACAAGATTCGCGAGCGGCTAGAACTTTTTGTGCAGGCGGCGAAGGAGCGTAGCGATGTGCTCGATCATGTGCTACTTTCGGGACCTCCGGGCCTTGGAAAAACCACGCTCTCCTACATTCTCGCCGAGGCGATGGATGTAAACATTAAATGCACCTCCGGTCCGGTGATCGACAAGCCCGGCGACCTCGCCGGACTGCTCACTGGCTTGGAGCGCGGCGACGTGCTGTTCATCGACGAGATCCACCGCATGCAGCGCTCGGTGGAGGAGTACCTCTACTCCGCGATGGAGGATTTTGTGATCGATATCGTGATCGACCAGGGGCCAAACGCCCGCTCGGTGCGGCTGAACATCCAGCCCTTCACGCTGATTGGCGCCACGACCCGCGCGGGGATGCTCTCCGCCCCGATGCGCTCGCGCTTCGGGCTGGTCAACCGGCTCGACTACTACGATGCCGCCACGCTAAAAACCATCATCGAGCGTTCGGCAAAGATCCTGAAGGTGGAGATCGGGGAAGAGGGGGCGATGGAGATTGCGTCGCGCTCGCGCGGCACCCCACGCATCGCCAACAACCTGCTGCGCCGCGCGCGCGACTATGCCCAGGTCAAGGCCGACAACATTATCACCGCCGAGCTCGCCGACAAGGCGCTCAATCTGCTCGACATCGACGGCGACGGGCTCGAAGAGATGGACAAGCGCATCCTCACCTGCATCATCGAAAAATTTGGCGGTGGCCCCGTGGGGCTCAACTCGATGTCGGTCTCCGTCGGCGAAGAGGCCGACACGATCGAGGAGGTCTACGAACCCTACCTCATCCAGGAGGGCTATCTGCAACGAACGGCGCAAGGCCGCGTCGCCACGGCCCTGGCCTATCGCAAGTTCGGACTGGTTCCGCCGGGTCAGTAAATATCTGCAACCTCAAATGTGTGGTCGACGGTTTGGGCGGTGATGTTGCTGATGCTCACGGAAGACCCGCCTACGCTAAGGTGGCCCAGCCCGCCCTGGATATAGTTGGTGATTCCCGCCCCGATCCTCGAGCTGTCGGGAACAAGGTAATCCATGGCCCACATCTGCACGGCATCGTTCAGCAGGCGGACGTTGTTCTCCCTGATCCGCTGCAGAGTTCTGGTTCGGGCCATCTTGACTGAAGGGATCCCCACTGTCGCTAGCAGTCCGATGACCGACACGACAATCATTGTTTCAACCAATGTGAATCCCTGTTTCGACTTCATCCCATCTCTTAGGAAGCAGTTCTTATGCCCAGTATATAAA
>WFRA01000144.1 GCA_015486775.1 Kiritimatiellales bacterium
GTCGAAGGTTCCGGCATACGTATCCACCGAAATGGACGAACCCTCTTCGAGGGTGAGTTTTCCGGAGTCCAGGTTCAGGAGCGGGGCGTCAAGCGAACCTTCGCCGGAGACCGACAGGTCGTTCCCCTGCATGTTGACCCCTTTTTCCAGCGAGAGTGCGGTGCCCGCTTCGGCATCCAGGGCCAGGTTGTTTTCCAGGACGACCGGCATCTGGACGGAGTGAGAACCTTCCTGCACCTCGATTGCGCTCGATCCGGAGTCCGCTTCGACCACGAGGGTCGCGTCGCCGGAGAGCGTGTAGGAATTGGGGCTGCGGAAACGGAGCCCTCCCACCGTCCACTCGGGAAAATTGGTGGGAGCGGTCACGGTTGTGGCGGCCGTAGCGGCACTTCCAAACACGGCCACTTCCCCCTTTGTATCGGCGCGGCACCAGTAGAGCCAGTTATCGACTTTCGACCAGTCGCCCGAACCGGACTTTGTCCAGGTGGAGGCTCCGGGAAGCGGATCGACGGAAAGTTCCGAGGTCTGGAAGGATACGGGGGAGGAGGCCACTGTTTCGATAAAGCTACCGGCGGCGTCGAAGCGCAGAATGCGCCCACCGCTTTCGCGGATGTAGACATCGCCATTGGCATCCTTGCCGAAGCCGTCGGGATCAGACAGGTCGCTACCCGCAAAGCTGTTGCCCAGCGCAAAGGTTCCCAAGGGCGCGTCCTGATACTGGGTTTTTTCGTAGCGAACCACATCGCTGCCTTCGAGCTTCAGCACCTGGTCGGGAACCGCGCTGCGGAATCCGGGGATGGAGGAAAACATCAGCAGGTTGGAGTCGTGCGCGCGGCGCGGGTCGTTGCCGTCGGAAACCTTGAAGGCCGTGCGGGTGGCGATCACCATGTTCGCGCCGTCGAAATCGAAGTTCGGATAGCCGAAGCCCTGATCGCGGTCGGAGGAATAGAGGACAATTTTTTCGACATTCCAGTTGTACAGATCGGCGGAGCTGAGCATGGCCATCGTATTGCGGATCATGTTTGGGTCGGCATAGCCCACATCCGAGGGCAGAATCAGATTGCTCAGGGCATAGTATTTGCCGGAAACGGGATCGAAGGTGGCACCGAACTTTTTCTCCCCGCCGGGAAACTCCACAAAATCATGATCCCGGTCGAAAGAGACATGCCCACTGGAGCTATCCACGGAGGCAACCGCAGTAAAGGCGGCATCCTTCACCTTGGGGAGAATATGGACTCCAAGGTCTGGAGAGGCCACAATCTGCCCCTCGCCGATGAATGCCCCATAGGATGGCGGGCCGGTGAGGCTGGACGAAGAAGGGAAGCCGGTACCTTTTGTCCACGAGGATTCCTGCAGCAGGTCGGCCGTTTCCAGGGCGGAGAGGCTGGAGGTACCCGACGCGCACCAGAGCTTACCGCCGTAAGTCACCGGATTGTTCGGGGTGGCGGTTCCGCTAATGCTTGAAAACAATGCATGTGTCCAGCTGGCACCGTTGTCGGTCGATTTCCAGACGGTCATCTTGCTGCCGCTGGAATCCTTATTCGACCCAATGATGTAGAGCGCCCCACCGTGCTCGACCAGGCTTCCGCGCAGCACTCCGTTCAGCGTGCTGCCGAGGGCGCTCCAGCTTGCCCCCTTGTCGCTGGAGACGAACAAAGAGGTCTCGCCCGATGTACCCGAGCTGGTGTCGCGCCCAGCCAGGGCGTGCGCCGCCACATAGTTTCCGTTCGCCAACACGACGATATCCGGGTCGGAGACAAACTTTCCGGGCGAGGAGTGGAACCCGTAGCTACCCAGCTTGACATGGTCGATGACGGTGCCGGGCACATTGCTGAAGTCCGTGGCATATGCCGCGAACGGGACAATCGACAAGACAAAAAGTTTTTTTAGCAGATCAGTTTTCATGGCAAGGTTCCTCTGTTAGGGAAGACGTTCGAACATCAGTTCAATGGAGGTGGGGGCGGGGAGCACGGCGTTCCAGCTGGTTCCGATCCGCAGCTCGTCGAACCAGAGCTGGTAGAGCCCGTCGGCATCGTCATCCGTCCCCGCCACCAGCCTGATCTCGGTGGCCAGGTCGCTGTTCGTCTCGGTGCCGCCAACCAGCGTCCAGTTAGTCGGCTCGGAAAGGTCGACGATCTCGTTCTCATGGTAGGCCTTCAGATAGAGTTCGTCGGGATCGCTGGCGTGGGTCGCGATCTTGGCCACCATGAACATGGCATTCGTGGTGGCGGCCGGATGCCCCGTCGTCCGAACGGTATCGCCCAGGTAGAGGCTTTCGAACTCTTCCGTGCTCGAGATTCCAAACGATGCCACATGCCCGCCGGAAGCGTTGTAGAGGTGGAAATCGAACCATTCCCCGCCGCCATCGGTGGCGCCCCATCCGGTCCGTTTCACGACAAACCCGATGAAATAGTTCCCCTCCTTGGAAAAATCGATCCCGACAAAATCGCGTTTTGCCAAGTCGTGGCCCTTCAAGCACAGGCCAGCCGGGGCAAAGGGAAGGTTGCCCAACAGCGGTCCGTCGGCGGTCATGGCATAGTGATCCTGCGAAGACCAGGCGCCCGCCCAGCCAAATCCTCCGCTCTTCCCCGAAAGGCTTTCGCCGGCGCCGTAGTCGAACCCCTCGTACAGAAGGAGGTCGGGCACCACGTCCTGCCAACGGGTTCCAATCCGCAGCTCGTCGAACCAGAGCTGGTAGAGCCCGTCGCCATCGTCGTCCGACCCCGCCCATATCGTGATTTTCGAGGCTGTGTCGTCATTGTTCTCCGTTCCGCCGACCACCGTCCACCCCGTCGGCTCCGAGAGGTCGATCGGGTCGCTTTCCGAATAGGCTTTCAAATAGATTTCGTCGGGCGCGGTGGCGTGCGTCACGATCTTAGCCACCATGAAAAGGGTGTTTGTGGTGGCGGCCTGGCTGCCGGAAGTCCTGGCCGTATCGCCCAGATGGACGGTCTCGAACTCTTCCGTGCTCGAAATTCCAACCGTTGCAATGCTATTGTAGTCCGAGTTCCGCAGGTGCAGGTCGAACCACTCGCCCGCGCCGTCGGAGGCGCCCCAGCCGGTCCGCCGGACGAGAAAGCTCACGAAATAGTTCCCCTCCTTGGAAAAGTCGATGCCGGGAATATCGCGGTTCACGTTGTTCTGCCCCACCACGCCGCCGCCGGTGACGCCAAAGGGAAGGTTGCTCATCGCCAGGCTGTCCGCAACCA
>WFRA01000145.1 GCA_015486775.1 Kiritimatiellales bacterium
GCCCTCGGCGGCCGCACCGTCGAGGTCGGCATCGCCGGTGTAGGTCAGTTGCCCACCGTTGTTGATGTTGATGGCGTTGTCGCCGGGGTTGAGTACCTCGGCCTCGTTGACAACCACGACCTTGCCGCCGGAGTCGATGTTGAGCACATTGTTCGACCCGGTGGCCGAACCCACTTCGAGGCGGTTGGAAACCACCATGGAGGCACCACTGGAAACGGTGATGGTGTTGTTGGAACCCAGCGTGCCCAGGTAGGCGTTGCTGGAAATATTGAGTTCGGTTCCGGTGCCCGAAAGGGCGACGCTTCCGCTCTCGTTGGTTTGCGTGCCGACATAGAGCAGCGCGGCACTGGCGGTACCGCCGTTTTCCAGTGCCAGCTTGGCCGTGGAGTTGGTGTTGCCGATGGCAATGGTGCCGGCGATCCCGTTGGTCGAGCCGATGGAAACCCATCCGGCGTTCTCCACCGCCAGAGTGTTGCCCTTGCCGTTCCCGACGGTGAGCGACTCTTTAAGCCGCAGGGAGGAGTTGGTGCCGGTGATCCGGATGGTGTTGTTGTCGGAGTTTTGCCCGATGAACCCGGTGGTTGCCGCAACCGTGCCGCCATTGGTGATGGTCAGGGTGTTGCCGGGGTCGTAGCGCCCCGCATACAAAGCCGCACCGTTGGTGGCGGCCATTGTGGTGCCTATGACCAGGTTGGTTCCGCCCGCGAGCTCGATATTTCCGGAAAAAGCGGGAAGGGTGGTGCTGCAAAGCAGCATGGCGGCTAGGTTCTTCAATTTCATAATAGGTTTCTCCCCTTTTAAAATGTGGACGCGAGGGATGCGCCCCCGCTTGTCCTGCACAAAAAATACCGGGGGAATCTATAGGGTCGGCCCGCAAAAAACAACAAGTTTGAGCGGTTGGTTTGCACCTCGGTTTTCCAAGGGCCGGAACTCGCGGGGATCTCCAACCCGGATTGACGATCATCAATCCGGAGTTGGATCCGGGAGGCTATTTTTCGCCGGCCACCACTTCCGCAATGTTGAGGGCGTGGTCTTTCATGCGGCGGTAGAAGTTGAGCATGTCGGTGTAGGCCAAGCTGAAGTAGGGCGAAACCTCCTCCTTCTGTAGGCGGGCGAGGTGCTTGCGGCGAATCTCCTTCATCTGGTCGCTGATCGCGGCACCTTCGGTGGCGGCCCAGTCGAGGTGGCAGGTGCTTTCGTTGCGCATGGTTTCGTCGATCCGGGCAATGTAGGCGGCCACCCGGTCGTGCAGGGCGAGCAGATTCGCCTTGGCTGGATCTTCGAGCGGAAGGTTATTTTGCTCCATCTTCTTGGCACCCTTGAGCACGTTGGCGATGTAGTCGGAGAGCGACTCGTACTCGTCGGCGATGCGCATCTGCATGTGTGCCTTGGTGGTGACCTCCTGGGGAACCTGACCCGCCACCATGTGGCTGAGGTAGAGGAAGATCTCCTTCTGGACATTGTCGAGGATCTCCTCGCGGCGGAAGATCTTCCCCTCGGTCTTCGGGGAGGCCCCGCCGTCGAGGCAACTGCGGAGCTGATCCATCATGCCCTCGACGCTCTCGGCCATGAAGCTGAGCTGCCCGTGGGACTGGACGATCCCGAGCGACGGCGTATCGAGCATGCGCACGTCGAGATAGGTGAGGTGCCCGATTTCCTTGGCATCCTTTTCGGGAACCAGCTTGGTGACTAGTCGGGCCAGCAGGCCGGTGAATGGCAGGAAGACCAGCACGTTGGTTACGTTGAATGAGGAGTGGGTCAACGCGATCCCCGCAGTGACGACAAGTCCGAATTCCCCGTCGTCCATGGAGTCGATATGGATCAGCATGGGGTTGAAGCCGGTCTTCCACTCCACGAGGCGGGCAAGCCCCCCGATCGCTACCGGGAAGAGGGCGATGAACCAGGCCGTGCCGATGATGTTGAAGAAAAAGTGGGCAAGAGCCGCCCGCTTGGCATTGGTGGTGGTGCCGATGGAGGCGAGCAGCGCGGTGATGGTGGTGCCGATGTTTTCGCCCATCACCAGCGCCGCAGCCGTTTGGAACTCGATGACGCCAGTGGATGCTAGGCCGATGGTGATGCCCAGCATGGCCGAAGAGGACTGCACGATCATGGTCAGGATCATGCCGACAGAGGCGCACTTGATGATTCCAAGATAGCTCGTGGCCTCGAAGGCGTGCACCCAGGCCGTGAACTCCTCGTTCGACCGCAGCGGCTTGAACCCGTTTTTCATCAGTTCCAGTCCGAAGAAGACCATGCCGATGCCCATGACGGTCATGCCGACATAGCGCAACCGCTCGTTTTTGGAGAAGAGGAAGAAGAAGGCGGAGATTCCGAGGATTGGAAGCCCCCATTTGCCGATTTCAAGCACGAGGATCCAGCCGGTGAGCGTGGTGCCGATGTTGGCGCCGAGGATGACGCCGATTGCCTGGAGCAGGGTCATGATGCCGGAGTTCACGAAGCCGACCACCATCACGGTCGTGACGGAGCTCGACTGCACCAGCATCGTCACCAGCATCCCCATGAGAACCCCCATGACCCGGTTGTTGGTCGCCACGCTAATAATCTTGCGCAACCGGTCGCCGGCCACGGCCTGGAGCCCCTCCGACATGTTCTTCATGCCCAGCAGGAACACGCCGAGCCCGCCGATCACATCCGTGATGATTTTTACTGTATTTACATCTGCCATGTTGTCGCTCCCCCGTGCATTGGTTTGTTTATCCTCGGGAAACTAGCAGGGTACTTTCCCTTTTTCCACTAGTTTAATGTTAGCATTTCGTTAGCGCCCTGCTAGCCGCGCCGGTTCTGGAGCCTGGAAGACGGGTGGACGGAATCTCCGGGCGGGAACCGGGGTTGAAAAACCTCTCTTTTAGCCTTGCAAAGCGGCCGGAAACACCTACATTCCCAAGCTCTTGTAGACCCGTTTAGAATTTTTGAAACAGATATCGAGGTATTTTACGATGGCTAGAGCATGCGCAATCACCGGAAAGAAGACCATTAGCGGCCGCAGCATTGTCCGCAAAGGTTTGTCGAAGAAGAAAGGAGGGATCGGCCTCCACGTAACCAGCGCGACCAAGCGCACATTCAAGCCAAACCTGCAACGGGTTCGCATCAGGGATGAAAACGGCACCGTCAAGCGCGTGTGGGTTTCCACCAAGGCGATCCGCTCCGGAAAAGTCCAGAAAGCTTAGTAGACTGACTTCCAACCATTGGAAGCTGAAAGGCCGCCCTCGCCGGGCGGCTTTTTTATGGTGCGCCCGGCAGGGCGCCCCTGCTTGGAGGTGAAAGTCCTCTACAGACCCGACAGGGGGAACTGTTAGCCGAACGGCAACTGCGTAACTGTGAGGTTGCGTGGGAAGGAAGTCGAAGGCAAAGCACTGGCCTGACGAACAGGAACCGCATACGAGGCGATCCATGGCAGATGAGGAGTCCATTATCTCCAAAGTCGCATACCTGTAC
>WFRA01000146.1 GCA_015486775.1 Kiritimatiellales bacterium
CTGCCCACCCTTTCCCGGCGTTACACCACCAACTACATTGCCGCCATATTCCAAACACTGGAGCGCATGGAAACTCCCCTCGGAGCCCGTGATCCCTTGCACAATAATTTTCGAATCCCTATCCACTAAAATCGCCATAATCTAAATTCCTTTTTTGAACCACTAATCTCTCAAGTCCCCACGAACCGACCCGGCCTAAAATTCGTTTCAGTTCGATCGATTCGTGGTTGAAACTATTCTTTTGCGGCTTGCACCACCTTGTTGGCGGCATCCTCGAAGGAGTCCGCGGAAATAATTTCGACATCGGAGTTGGCCAGCAGCTCCTTGGCCACGTCGGCGTTGGTTCCGGCAAGCCGCACCACGACCGGCACGTTCAGGTCCAGCACCTTGACCGCTTCGATGATCCCGTTGGCAATGCGGTCGCAGCGGACAATCCCGCCGAAAATGTTGATCAGCACCGCCTTGACATTCGGATCCGAAAGGATGATCCGGAAACCGTTCTTCACCGTCTCGACATTGGCGCCGCCGCCGACATCGAGAAAGTTTGCGGGCGATCCACCGACCTGCTTAATGATATCCATCGTGGACATCGCCAACCCCGCACCGTTGACCATGCAGCCAATCTCGCCGTCGAGCTTGATATAGTTGAGGTTGGATTTTCCGGCTTCGACCTCGGCGGGATCCTCCTCGTCGAGGTCGCGCATGGCGGCGATATCCTTGTGCAGGTAGAGCGCGTTGTCGTCGAAGTTGATCTTGGCATCGAGCGCCATCAGATCGCCCGCCCCGGTGACAATCAGCGGATTGATCTCGACGATGGAGCAGTCGAGTTCGCGGTAGAGCTGGTAGAGTTTCTGGAACATGCCGACGGCCTGCTTGGCCGCCGCGCCTTCGAGTCCGAGTGCCAGCGCCAGGTTGCGTGCCTGAAAAGAGCGTAGTCCAAACCCCGGAACAATCGCCTCCTTGACGATCTTTTCCGGCGCGGTCCGAGCCACCTCCTCGATCTCCACGCCGCCTTCGGAGGAGACCATGAAGGTGTCCATCCCCTTGGTGCGGTCGAGGGTGATGGCCGCGTAGAATTCCTGTTTGATGTCGATGGCTGGCCCCACCATTACCTTCTTGACCAGCCGCCCCTCCGGGCCAGTCTGGTGGGTGACGAGCGTCATGCCCAAAATATTTTGGATGTTCTCCAGCGCGGCGGCGCGGTCGGGGCAAAACTTGACGCCGCCACCCTTGCCGCGCCCGCCGGCGTGGATCTGCGCCTTGATGACATACTGCTCGGTGTCGTGCGCCCGATGAACCTGCTCGATGGCCTCTTCGGCCTGCGCGACATCGTCGATAGTTACACCGTCCTGGATCGGAATCCCGTAGTCCTTGAGCAATTCCTTGGCTTGGTATTCGTGTATTTTCATATTCTGTTCCCTACGTGTTGGACGCGAGCTCCAAACCACCTATTGTTAATTTCCTGTTTCGTATTGAACCTGCTCTTCCGCAACCTTCAGGAGTTCCGGTTCATCCAGAGGGGTACTGATTTCATACAAAAAATCCGGTGACATATCGGCACCATTATCCCAAACAACCGTATCGATATCTGGATTCAAACACGCCGTGCCAAAACAAACCGTATCCTGCAACGGCTCAAACACTTCCCCCTCAAGATGCGATTGCAAATCGGCGAGACGCCACCCGCCATCTTCAAATTGCAAATGCAACTTGAAATCCGAGATATACTGAACATCTGTGATGTAGTGCATGGTTCCTATTCCTGATCAAGGGGGGAAATTGTCTTTAGTGGTTTTCTCTCCATCGCTAGTTGCCAATTCTTCAATAATTCATCCTGGTGCTTTGCCGCCCATTCCATGACAAGTGCCATAACCCGAGGAGGAAGCCTACTTCCAATACCCGCATTTCTTCAATCGCAAAAGAAGCCCGGCTACCGCCGTATTTTGCATGGAAATGAGGAACCCCATGCTCTTTCCAATAAATGGCTATCACGATCCCCAAGAATCGACTTATCTCCGGCATTCTGGACTCCTTGTCTACTCGATACGCATTATTTCCCCTTTTTCTCCACCTGCTCCACGGTGTCGTGGATGAAGCGCAGGATCTGGCGGACGGTCACGAGGCCGAAGCCGCCGTCCTTCAGCTTGATCGGCACATGCCGGTGCCCGCTGATGGAGAGGATGTTGATCACATCGCCGATGGAGTTGGTTTCGTCCATGATTTCATAGACCGGCCGCATGATCGCCGAGATGGGCTGGCGGTCGCGGTCGATGGAGGTGAGCACCACGTTCTGAATAATGTCGCGCTCGGAGAGGATGCCGTAGAGGCGCTTCTCGTCGCCGACGAGGATGCATTCGATGCGGTTGGCCGTGAAGTTGGCGATCGCCGTGGAAATGCTGTCGCGCGGGGAGAGCATCTTGACCCGCTTGTAGTCGTAGTCGTAGAAGATCTTCCCGATCGTGGTCTTGAGGCTCGCCGTGAGCGGGTCGGTGGACTTGAGCAGCTCGCGCACCTGCTCGTCCATGACCTTCGATTCCTCGGAGGAGGCCGCCCCGGTTCCGGCGGAACGCTGGAGCTTCTTCCCGCCATTGGAAACCTTCCAATATTCGGAACCGCGCAGTAGCGCCTGGAGGTTGCGCCGCCCCTTCAGTGCCGTGACCTCCTTGATCTGCGCCTCGAGCTCCTGCTCGTAGACCGGCCGCTTCTCGGCGCGGAAGATGCCGACGGGCACGGGGAATTCCGGATAGGTCATTTCCGAAAGCATGGTGGCGTAGACGGAGTCCTCGCGGAACATGTCGTGCTTGAGCAGATCCTTTTTGTTGATCCCCTGCTCGCCGAGGGTCACCACCTGGGGCGAGGTGCAGGTGGCATGGATGCCCTTGTTGTCCTGCTCGCCGAAGACCAGCGGCTTACCCTGTTCGAGATAGATCAGGCGATCCTTGCGAGTGGCGCGGTCGGAGATATCCTTCCACCCGTCCTTGTTGAAGATCACGCAGCTTTGCAGGATCTCGACGAACGAGGTACCCGGATGCCGAGCCGCCGCCAGCAGCACCTCGGCGATGTGCTTGGGATCGGTGTCCACCGCGCGAGCCACGAACGAAGCCTCGGAGGCAAGCGCGACGCGCAGCGGGTTGAGCGGTTCGTCGATCACGCCGTAGGGGCTGGTCTTGGTGACCTTTCCGACCTCGGAAGTCGGGCTATACTGCCCCTTAGTCAACCCGTAGATCTTGTTGTTGAGCAAGATGATGTTCATGTCGAGGTTGCGGCGCAGCGCATGCACCAGATGGTTGCCGCCGATGCTCAGCCCGTCGCCGTCGCCGGTGATCACCCAGACGGATAGCTCGGGGTTGGCCACCTTCACGCCGGTGGCGATGGTCGGCGCTCGACCATGGATCGAATGGAACCCGTAGGTGTCGAGATAGTACGGAAAGCGGCTGGAGCAGCCGATGCCGCTCACGAACACAAACTTTTCCTTGGGGATGCCCAGCTGCGGCAGCACGTTCTGCACGGCGTTGAGCACGGCGTAGTCGCCGCACCCGGGGCACCAGCGCACCTCCGACGACGAGACGAAATCCTTGCGGGTCAACTGTTCTTCTTTCTTTTTCATGATCATTCCCGTCCTAGAGATAGTGTTTGATTTCTTCCATCAGCTCGGCGATCAGGAACGCACGCCCCTGAACCTTGTTGACGGATTTTACATCGACCAAATATTTTGCCCGTAGCACCATCGAAAGCTGACCGAGGTTGAGCTCCGGCACCACCACGTGGTCAAACTTCTTCATCACTTCGCCCAGGTTTTTGGGGAACGGGTTAAGGTGGCGCAGGTGGACTTGGCTCACGGGGAGTCCCTCGGCCTGCAGGCGCTCGACGGCCATGGTGATGGAGCCGTAGGTGCTGCCCCAACCCACTACGAGCACCTTGCCGGATTCTTCCCCTACCACCTTGCAAGGAGACAAGCTATCGGCGATCCGCTCGATCTTTTCCGCCCGCAAGCGACACATCTTTTCGTGGTTTTCGGCATCATAGCTCACTTGGCCCAGCTCGGTCTTTTCGAGGCCGCCGATGCGGTGCTCGAACCCGGGGCGGCCGGGGATGGCCAGCCGCCGCGCCAGCGTCTTGGGGTCGCGCTTGTAGGGCACATATTCCTCGCCCGGTTTGATCGGCTCCACCGAGAGGTCGGGGATTTCGGTAACCGTCGGGATCTTCCAAGGTTCGGAACCGTTGGCGAGATAGGTATCGGACAGCATGACGACCGGCGTGCGGTATTTCAGCGCAATCCGCGCCGCCTCGATGGCGGTCTCGAAACAGTCTGATGGTGAGTTGGCGGCCACCACGGCCACCGGCGATTCGCCGTTGCGGCCATAGAGCGTCTGGAGCAGGTCGGCCTGCTCGGTCTTGGTGGGTAGGCCGGTGCTCGGCCCCCCCCGCTGGACGTTCACCACCACCAGCGGTAGCTCGGTGATCACCGCCAGCCCCAGCGCCTCGGACTTCAAACAAAGCCCCGGGCCGCTGGTCGAGGTCACGCCAAGCGCGCCGGCAAAGGAGGCACCGATCGCCACGCCGATGGCAGCGATCTCGTCCTCGGCTTGGACGGTCTTGACGTTGAAATTCCGATGTTTGGAAAGCGTTTCGAGAATCGGGGTAGCCGGGGTGATGGGGTAGCTGCCCAGCACCAAGTCGCGCCAGCTGTTTTCCGAAGCGGCGATCAGCCCGAGAGCCGTCGCCTCGTTGCCAGTGATCTTGCGGTAGGTACCGTCTTCAAGCGGGCGCTTCTGAACGGTGTAGTGCGGGATGTCGAGATCCTTATTCTCGCCCACGATGTAGCCCGCCTTGAGCGCCAGCGCATTAGCGTCGGCGACAAGCGGAAGTTTTTCGCGCCACTTCGCCTCGATCCATTCAAGCGTCGCGTCCAGCGGCCGCGAATAGACCCAGTAGGTCATGCCCAGCGCAAAAAAGTTCTTGCTGCGCGACTTGAGCGCCGGCTTGATGGACACATCCTTGAGCGCCTCCGTCACCAGCGCGTTGATGTCCACTTTCAGGACATGGAACTTTTCGTCCAGTGCGGGATCTTCGAGCGGGTTGGTTTCGTACTGCGCCTTCTTGAGGTTGGCGGGGGTGAAGTTACCCGTGTTGATGACCAGCAACCCCTTGGGTTCGAGTTCATTGATGTTTACCTTGAGCGCGGCCGGATTCATCACCACCAGCGCGTCGGCCTTGTCGCCGGGGGTCAGCACCTTGCGGCTGCCGATGTGTACCTGGAACCCGGAAACCCCCGGAAGCGAACCGACGGGCGCGCGGATTTCCGAGGGGAAATCGGGGAAGGTCACAATCGAATCGCCCAGCAGGGCGCTGGCGTCGGAGAAGAGCTCCCCGACCGTCTGCATGCCGTCACCGGAGTCGCCGGCAAAGCGAACCACGACCGAATCTTTTTCCAGTAGCTTTTCCTGTTTCTTGCTCATTGTTCTATTCTCCGGAAGGCCGCGATGCAACTAGGCTGCTATCGGGGGGAAGGTTCATGACTTGAAGGGGAAGGTGCTCGCTGATGAAGGTCATCAGACCGCGGACGGAAAGGACGCCCTCGATCTTGCCGCCCTTCAGCACCGGCAAATGGCGGAAGCGCGACGAGTCGAAAATCTCCAGCGCCTCCTGCACCGTCAGGCTGGTCTGGACGGAAGAGGGGTTCCGGGTCATGATTTCGTCCACCGGCGTGTCGCCCGTCAGCGTGGTGCCCACAAAATTATGCATCAGATCGCCGTTGCTCATGATGCCGACGAGTTTTTTCTTTGCGTCGAGCACCAGTACGCAGCCGATATGGTTATTTTTCATCTCCCGCACCGCATTGATGATCGATGTGCCGGACGGAACGATGGCTGGTGTCTGCAAATCGACCTTGCCGATCGGCTCCGACCAGAATGTAGCCTTCTTTCGTTTTGTCATGGGGGGGTCCTTGTTCGTATTAGGTACTGCGTATTACGTATTGCGTATTGCGCATTGGGGAAACGTCCAACCAGAACCGGACAGGCCATTACGTAGTACGCGATACGAATTAATCCTTAACTCATTAAACTCGCTTTGATAAATTCGCGATTGAGGCGGGCAATATTTTTGACATCGATCCCTTTGGGGCAGGCGACGGCGCATTCGTACTCGTTCGAGCAACTGCCGAAGCCCAGCTCGTCCATCTTATTGACCATGTCCAGTGCCCGGCGCGTCCGCTCGGGGTGGCCCTGCGGCAGGAGGGCGTATTGGGAAACCTTGGCCGAAACAAACAGCATCGCCGCCCCGTTCGGGCAGGCCGCCACGCAGGCACCGCAACCAATGCACTCGGCGGCATCCATCGCCGCCTCGGCCAGCTCCTTCTGGATCGGGGTGGTCGAGGCCTCCGGCGCGTTGCCGGTCTTCACCTCCACATAACCGCCCTCGCGGATGATGGCGTCGAGGCCGCTGCGGTCGACGATCAAATCCTTGATGATCGTGAAGGGCTTGGCGCGGAAGGGTTCGATCACGATCTGGTCGTTGTTCTTAAACTTGCGCATGTGCAGTTGGCAGAGCGTGGTACGCTCGTGCGAGCCGTGGGTCTTGCCGTTCACCACCGCGCCACAGCAGCCACAAATGCCCTCGCGGCAATCGTGTTCGAACGCGATCGGCTCGATCCCGCTGAGCGTCAGCCCCTCGTTCACAATATCGAGCATTTCGAGGAACGAGGCATCGGTGTCGATATCCGCCGCCTGGTAGGTTTCGAACCGCCCAGTTTTCTCGCCCTGCGCCTGCCGCCAGACCTTGAGTGTCACATTGATTTTTTCTGCCATGATCCCTTCCTTCGAAATTCTACATTCCCTGTTCAATATTCGACATTCTCTACTTGTACGACCTCTGGCTTAGTTTCACTTCTTCAAACACCAGTTCTTCTTTATGGAGCACCGGCTCTTTTTCCAATCCCTGAAACTCCCAAGCGGCGACGTAGGCAAACTCGTCGTCGTTGCGTAGCGCCTCGCCCTCGTCGGTCTGGCTTTCCACCCGGAAGTGGCCACCGCAGGACTCGGCGCGGTTGAGCGCATCACGCACCAGCAACTCGGCAAACTCCATAAAGTCGGCCACGCGGTTGGCTTTTTCCAAGGCCTGGTTCAAATCCTCAGCGGAGCCGGGCACGTTGACGTTTTTCCAGAACTCCTCGCGTAGCTTGGGAATTTTTTCGAGCGCTTCCCGGAGCCCTTCCTCCGTCCGCGCCATGCCGCAGTTTTCCCACAGTAGCTTGCCCAGCTCGCGGTGGAAGTCGTCGACGGTGCGCGAGCCTTTCACGGCCAGCAATTTATCCAGCTTGTCCTGCGCGGTCTTCTCGGCCTCGGCAAAGGCGGCGTGGTCGGTTCCAACGGTTGGAATTTCGGCGGAGGCGAGATAGTCGTTGATGGTGTTGGGTAGGACAAAGTAGCCGTCGGCCAGCCCCTGCATCAGCGCGCTCGCACCAAGGCGGTTGGCGCCGTGGTCGGAAAAGTTGCACTCGCCGATGGCGTAGAGGCCGGGCAGCGAGGTCATCAGGTTGTAGTCCACCCAGAGGCCGCCCATGGCATAGTGGATGGCGGGATAGATCTTCATCGGCACGGTGTAGGGATCTTCGTCCATGATGCGCTCGTACATTTCGAACAAGTTGCCATACTTGGCCTCGATGTTGTCGCGCCCGAGGCGTTCGATCGCCTCGGCAAAGTCGAGGTAGACGGCGTTGCCGGTGGAGCCGACGCCCCGGCCTTCGTCGCAGACCATCTTGGCGTTGCGCGAGGCAAGGTCGCGCGGAACAAGGTTTCCAAAGCTTGGATATTTGCGCTCCAGATAATAGTCGCGCTCATCCTCGGGGATGTCGTTGGCGGGGCGGGTGTCGCCCTTTTTCTTCGGCACCCAGATGCGGCCATCGTTGCGGAGGCTTTCGGACATGAGCGAGAGTTTGGACTGGTATTCGCCGTGCATCGGGATGCAGGTGGGGTGGATCTGGGTGTAGCAGGGGTTGGCGAAAGCGGCACCTTTTTTATACGCCCGCCACGCCGCGCTGGCATTGCAGTTCATGGCGTTGGTGGAGAGATAGTAGACATTGCCGTAGCCGCCGGTGGCCAGCACGACCGCGTCGGCCTCGTGGCGGGTCAGCTCGCCGGTCACCAGATTGCGCGAAATGATGCCGCGCGCCTGGCCGTCGATCACGACGATGTCGACCACCTCGGAGCGGGTGTGCATGGTAACGCCGCCCTTCTTGATCTCTTTGGAGAGTGCGCCGTAGGCACCCAAGAGCAGCTGCTGGCCGGTCTGCCCGCGGGCGTAGAAGGTGCGCGAAACCTGCGCACCGCCAAACGAGCGGTTGGCGAGGTAGCCGCCATATTCCCGGGCGAACGGGACACCTTGGGCGACGCAGTGGTCGATGATCTGGTTGCTCACCTCGGCGAGGCGATAGACGTTGGCTTCGCGCGAGCGGAAGTCGCCGCCCTTGACGGTGTCGTAGAAGAGGCGATAGACCGAGTCGCCGTCGTGGGGATAGTTTTTTGCGGCGTTGATGCCGCCCTGCGCGGCGATCGAGTGGGCGCGGCGCGGGCTGTCGGAATAGGTGAACGCATCCACCACGTAGCCCAGCTCCGCCATCGTCGCGGCGGCGGACGCCCCCGCTAGGCCGGTGCCCACCACAATCACGGTATGCTTGCGCTTGTTGGAGGGGTTGACGAGCTTCACCTTGAATTTGTGGTTCGTCCATTTTTCGGCCATCGGGCCGTCGGGGATTTTGGAGTCAAGTTTCATGGGGAATCCTCTAGTAGTAGAAATAGATCAGGGCCGAGATCGGAATGATGGCGAACGTGGAGGCCATGGCGATGGCGACAAACTTGCTGAGAAGCTTGATCTTGCTACCCTCGCGCGGAATGTAGAGACCATAGGTCTGCAAGGCGCTTTGCAGCGCGTGGCTAAGATGAAACCCAACCGCTACCATGAACAGAAGATAGAAAAGTACGTTTCCGGGATTTTGGAAATAGGCATAGACCATGCCGTAGACATCGTCGACCATGTGACCGTTAAGCTCCACCTGCATCTTATCCACGCCGAGGGTGAAGTCGAACAGGTGCTTGGCGATGAAGATAAAGATCATCGCGCCTGTCCAGGGCATCAGCCGGGCGGCCAGCGAGCGTTCGGGCGTGGACTTGAGGCTTTCCCGCTTGCCCGCCGACAGATAGTTTGCCACGGCGATGCGGATCCCCGTGTTCATGTGGGCGATGATCGACACGAGCATCAGCACCTCGATTCCCACCACAACCGGAACCAGCTTGTGCAGGTGCGCGGCATAGGAGTTGAAGAGATCCGGCCCGAAGAGGAACAGGATGTTCCCCAGCATGTGCGGGATCAGGAAGAGAAGAAACATGATCAACCCGGTGGTGGCCAGCAACACCTTCTGGCCAATTGAGGAGAGAACCGTTTGCATAATATTCATGGCGAAACTTCCTTTTTCATACCCTTCCCAATGCTCGGAGGACAGCCCGCGCCCCGTACAGGCCGCCGCGACAGACTCTGCCCCATATTCATTAAACAAACGTAATGTTCCGAAATGGTTTCAGCAAGCTACTTGTTCCCTTTTTTCGCACCTATCCCTAAACCGATGCGAAGGAGCGGGTTTCCAGACCTTGGAACCCGGAACCCATTTTATTTTGTGCTCGCGCCTGCTTCATGGTTTAATGCAAAGACAAATCCGGGAACAGCCCCGCCGGACGGGATATAAAAATGCTAAAAAAGCCGCTTGACCAATTTACTTAATACACTACCATATTCCTCATGTTTAGAAACCAAGACCTGCCCACCAAACAAAAAGGAACTCTCCCCATGAGCAAACTCGAAACCCAATGCCTGCACGCTGGCTACGAAACTGCCGATCCCACCACCCACGCGCATGCCGTGCCACTCTACCGTACCGCAGCTTACCGCTTCGACAACGCCGAGCACGCTGCAAACCTCTTTGCGCTCAAGGAGCTCGGCAACATATACACCCGCCTGATGAACCCCACCACCGACGTGCTGGAGCAGCGGCTCGCGGCGCTCGAAGGCGGAGCGGCCGGGCTCGCCGTCGCCTCGGGCACCAGCGCCATCTTCTACTCCATCATCAACCTGGCGAAGTCGGGCGACGAGATCGTGGCGGCTAACAACCTCTATGGCGGAAGCTACACTCAGTTCAACGACATTCTTCCAAGCCTTGGAATCACCGTAAAGTTTGTCGACCCCACCGATCCGCAAAACTTTGCCGCCGCCATCACCGAAAAGACCAAGGCGCTCTATTGCGAAACTGTCGGCAATCCCCTGCTCGACCTCGTCGACATCCAGTCCATCGCCGACATTGCGCACGCCAACGGGTTGCCGCTGATCGTCGACAACACCTTCGCAACCCCCGCGCTCTGCCGCCCGCTCGAACACGGCGCGGACATCGTCGTCCACTCGCTCACCAAATGGCTCGGCGGGCACGGTACCGCCATCGGCGGCGTGGTGGTCGACTCCGGAAAATTTGACTGGACCACCGGCAAGCACCCGCAGCTCTCCGACCCCGACCCCAGCTACCACGACATCAGCTATGCCAACGATCTCGGCGACCTCGCCCCCCTCGCCTACATCCTGCGCATGCGTCTCGTTCCCCTGCGCAACCTCGGTGCCTGCATCGCCCCGGACAACGCTTGGATGGCCTTGCAAGGCATCGAAACCCTGCCGCTGCGCATGGAGCGCCACTCCGAAAACGGACTCGCCGTCGCCAAGCACCTGAAGGCCCACGACCAAGTTGAATGGGTGCGCCACCCCGCGCTCGAGGGCGACCCCTCCTTCGACCTTGCGCAAAAATATCTGCCCAACGGCGCGGGCGGCATGGTCGTCTTCGGCATCAAGGGCGGACAGGAAGCCGGCAAGAAATTTATCGAGGCGCTCAAGCTCTTCGCGCACCTCGCCAACGTGGGCGACGCCCGCAGCCTGGCCATCCACCCCGCTTCCACCACCCACTCGCAGCTCACCGAAGAGCAGCAGGCCGCTAGCCGGATCTCCCCGGATCTGGTTCGCCTCTCGGTTGGGCTTGAACACATCGACGATATCCTGTCAGATATCGACCAAGCCTTGGCCTCTCTTTAGCCTGGGCAAGTTCCAACCTTGGGAAAACGATGGAAAACACACAGACCCGGTTCTTCACCTACGACAAGCTAAAGCTGCACGACGGGCGGGACTTCGGTCCCGTCACGCTCGCCTACGAAACCTACGGCGAACTGAACGAGGCGAAAGACAACGCCATCCTGGTCTTCCACGCCCTGTCGGGTTCCCAGCATGTCTACGGCTTCAATCCCGAAGTTCCAGGGGTTGGAAAACGCTGGAACGAAGAGTGCCAGACCGGTTGGTGGGAGGGCTTTGTCGGCCCCGGCAAAACCATCGACACCGACCGCTTCTTCGTGGTCTGCGCCAACTATCTCGGCGGCTGCTACGGCACCACCGGCCCCTCCTCCATCAACCCGGCAACCGGAAAGGAATGGGGCGGCGACTTCCCGCACATCGCCTTTGGCGACATTGTCGACTCGCAGCTTCCGCTCTTCGCCGAGCTCGGGATCGAGACCTTCCACGCCGCCATCGGCTCCTCCCTCGGCGGCATGCTACTGATGAACTTTGCCGCGCGCTATCCCCAAAAGGTCCGCCGCGTCATTCCCGTCGCCTGCGGGCTGGAATCCACCACCCTCACGCGCGTGCACAACCTCGAGCAGATCCTCGCCATCGAAAACGACCCCAACTTCTGCAACGGCCACTACTACGACGGCCCCGCCCCCCTGCGCGGCCTCGCCCTCGCCCGCATGGTCTCGCATAAGACCTTCGTCTCGCTGCGCGCCATGGAGGAGCGCATGACCGACCGGTGCGAACAGGAGCAGGACGAATTTTCGTGGTACAAAATCAAGACCCCGCTCGAATCCTACATCCTCCACCAGGGGCGCAAATTCGTGCGGCGGTTCGATGCCAACTCCTACCTCTACCTCGTCGCCGGATGGACCCACTTCAATTTGGCCCGCGACCTCGGCACCGCCGACTACAACGAGGTGTTCAAGGATTGCAAACACCAGGACTACCTCGTCTTCAGCATCGACTCCGACTGCTGCTTCTATCCCGACGAGCAGGAGCACCTCCGCAGCAAACTGGTCGAGGCAGGGATCAAAACCGAATTCGTCACCGTCCACTCCGACAAGGGGCACGACTCCTTCCTGCTCGAACCCGAACTCTACGCCGAACCCATCCGCCGCATGCTCGAAAAATAGGGCTCCGCGCCGAAGTGCGGAGCCCGGAAAAAGTGGAGCGGGAGACGAGACTCGAACTCGCCACGTCCAGCTTGGGAAGCTGGCATTCTACCACTGAATTACTCCCGCCCAAAGAACAAGGAAAGGTGTACACAAAGGCACCTGGGTTTGCCAGAAAAAAATGACCGAACGATCCGCCCGCCCCGCAATCTTGTGCCGATTGCGCATGGTACTGTTTTTCTTTCTTACTTGGGTAGCACAATGGAACGTTGGAGACCTCAGTAGGCTCTTCCAATTTCTACTTTTTGGGATTGTTGCGGGCGTTCTTTTTTTTGCCTTCATCCCTAGCGTGGACTTTGTTGCGCTCGGCGGGAGCGAGGCGCCAGATTTTTTCCCTGCCCTTTTTCCGTTTGGCGGCGAGGCGTTCGGTCGAGTGCTTGGATTGCACGCGGCCGGAATAGTTCATGGTCTGCTCGCTGTGGAAG
>WFRA01000147.1 GCA_015486775.1 Kiritimatiellales bacterium
GAGGTGGCCGTCTCCAATCCCGACCTGAACCAGCGCTACAACGCCAAGAGCGGCAACTACGAAGGCGCCTCGCACGAAACCGTGGTGGAACTGAGGCTGAAGGGGCGCTGGAAAATCCAGGGCGCCGCCGAGGCGTGGACGGTGCCCGGCGGCGACTCGACTCGGCTGCGGGTCAAGTGCATCGATGGGAAATCCGTGGTGGCCGAACTGGTGGGGAGCAACGACCAGGCTGTGTTCGAGGAGGCGCTGGCTCGGAAGTGGACGCAGGTCTTTTCCGATAGCGGTTCCGGGGATTGGAAGGAGAAGTGGCTGCTCGACGGCGAATTTGCGACGGTGGAGAATACCCGGCGGGGCATGGCCTTTTCCGCCGGGCCGGAGGAGTTCAACCACGCGCACCACGCCGTGCTCTGGACGAAGGATTCGTTCGCGGGCGACATCCGGATCGACTACGACTACACGCGGCTCGACAAGGTCGACAAGTGGGTCAACATCCTCTACATCGAGGCCACGGGGAAGGGCGGCGATTTCCCCAAGGACATCATGGAGTGGGCGGACTACCGCCGGGAACCGTGGATGAAAAACTATTTCGAGACCATGAACCTCCTGCACGTCAGCTACGCCGCCTACGGAAAGGAGGATCATGGGCCGGACGACGACTATGTCCGCTGCCGCCGCTATCCCAAAAGAGAGGGGGAGGGGTTTTCGAAGACCGAGATCAAGCCCGATTTTTTCCGCACCGGTTTTTTCCGCACCGGAAGAACCTACCACATCACCGCCATAAAGGAGGGCGACCGGCTCTTCTTCGACGTGAAGGGTGGTGGCCGGGAGACGCTCTTTTCATGGCAGTCGCCACTCATCGACGAGGTGGCCGAAGGGCGGGTCGGCCTGCGCCACATGTGGACGAGATCCGCACGCTACAAAAACTTCTCGGTCTGCGTTCCGGGGGATTGAGCCGCCCTTCGTCGGCTATCCCGGGGCGGCCACCGCCCCGGGCGACAGGTTTCGCAGGCTGTAGAGTCCATCCCAGCCGCCCCCTCGCATCTTCCTTGCCCCGTTCTTGCGGCACTCCCCGAACAGCAGGCGGTTGTTCTCGAATACCTCCTCGACAAACAACCGGCTACCCAGAGCGACGCCATCGTTGAAATACCGCACATGGCAACGGATCAGTGTCCCCAGCGGCAACTCGCCGCCCTGATCCAGCACAGTCTGGACTTGTTGGGGGTCAAATCCCGTTCTTTCTTCCGTTTCGACTCCGGTGCTGAACAGGTAGATCCGGTACTTTGCGGCAATGCTGCGCCACGATCCCTCCTGTCCCTGCGATTGCATAACCCGGGCAATGCCCTCCCTCGCGGATTCCCCCCGTGCGACCGCCTCCGCATAGCCGCAATGCCGGTACTCCTTCGGGTCGTCCACCAGCCCTGCGCGGACAGGATTTAGGTCGATATATGCTGCCATCGTTGTCAAGGCATGGTCGGAACCCTCCACCAAGACGCTCTTGAACCGCTCCTCCCAAAGCGTGCCCCTACGGTCGTTTCGGCGGTTGTACCACTTCGAAAAACGCTCCTTGAGCTCCTTTAAAAAGATCGACAAATTTCCCATGCGGGAGGTGTAGCGCAACCTGAATTCATTGAGCCACTCCTCATTCCCCGTCTCCTCCGCATAGCGGAGCACCCGAGAGTATTCCTGGTGTATTTCGGTGAATTTGCGTATGGAATAGAAGTCCCGGAGCCGATCCAACAACGTTTCATCGTCGAGATGGGGGACGGAAGGCACCTCCACCAGGATATGGAAATGGTTCGACATGATGCAGTAGGTCAAAATATGCAAACCAGCGAAAGCCTCCAGCCTGCGCATGGTACGTGTGAAGAACTCTCGTTCTTCGGCACCAATCACATGGTCGCGGTTTACTATGCGCGACATCACATGATAGTAGTTGTTTTCCTTGTTCCCCAGTATCCGTGGCTTTCTCATGGGGATTGTTCTATTAAGCTTCTATTGTTGAGTCAACTATATTATGCCTGTCACTTTATTGTCCATAATCTTACCACTTCCGCCCGCCGGACGAATCGGGTGCCGAAAAACGCTCCCATAACGAGTACCAGTCTGCATTCTTTTCAAGATTCGGGCGAATCGGTTGTTTCCTGGACGGAACCAGACCTTCCATTCTAGGGTTGGGCGAGGTTTTCGCGGGAAAAACACCTCCCGCCGCGCATCTGGACACAGCCCTGCGCCGCCATGGCCTCCGCCATGCCCACTCGGCACCGGTTATGGAATGCGCCCGCTCTAGCAGCGTGCAAGTGTTTCCCAATATTCCTCGAACCATTCCAGATTGGCGCGTCCGCCTCCAACCAGCCGGATGGTCGCCTTGCGCGCATGCACGGTGATGAAGCCTGGTAGGGCGAACAGGTGGTGGCGCAAGGTGGCGATCCGCATTCTTTGGTTCGTGCGTTTCCCGCGTTTGCGCAGTTCCCTCCGCCGCTGGGCACCACCGATGAGACCCACGGCGCGCGAACGCCATCCCAACGGATCGACCACCTGCCGGAGCAACATCGTCGCGTGTGCAGCCCTGTGCGCTGATCTCGCCTTTGCCTTCCGCACACAGGTACTCTCCCGCCACCATGCGACCGAACATCCACGTTCCCCACATCAGGCCGTTTCCCTTTTCCTTGATATACTTGGTGCCTTCCCGATTCGGGGAACCCTCCAGCAAGGTTCCGTCGCCAAAGAGAGGAATGAAGCCATGTTCGATCTGGATATCTTCAGGTTTGATTTTCATCAGCACTCGTTTGGCGGCGTGGGCGGTGGTCTTATTGAGGGCGGCGAGTACATCCGCCGTGCCAAACCGCTCAAGATCCTCGCAGAAAATCTTCTCGCCGGGGAGTCCTTCGATCCCCATGTCACCCAACCCGGGCTCTGGCTGGAACATTGAACAGCGATTTTCGAGTAAATTTTCGAGTTGTGAGGTCAAGTGGCAAGACTACGGGGGCTTCCCGCAATCAGCAAGATTGTGGCGCGCCGAGGGCTTCGCAGTAAGTTCTTGCCCCAGATCCTGCCGACCGATTATTCTGGTTCCCCAACTCAAGGAGACCTCCGCATGAATTTTGAATTTGCTACCGCCCAGCACATTGTCTTTGGAACCGGCCGGTTGCGCGAACTGCCCACCCTTGTCACGGGAATGGGTCGCCGCGCCGCCCTGGTCACCGGTCGCGATGCCCAGCGCATCGCACCGGTTTTCCAATCCCTGAAAGAGGCGGGTGCCAACCCCGCCGCGTTCAGCATCGGGGGCGAACCCACCAC
>WFRA01000148.1 GCA_015486775.1 Kiritimatiellales bacterium
GTTCCACAGCAACTTTCTTTGGCGCATCCGGGGGGCAATCGACCGTCTGCTCATGGGGGTGGGTACCCTGCGCGGGCGGCGGAGCGAGACGACCCTGCGCGTCAACGACGTGATCGACTTCTGGCGCGTCGAAGCCTTCGAGAAAGACCGCCTCCTGCTGCTGCGCGCCGAAATGAAGCTACCCGGACGGGCCTGGCTCGAGTTCCGCATCGACCCCGAAGGCGAAAACCGCAACCGGCTCACCGTCACCGCCTACTACCAGTCGCGCGGGCGGTGGGGGCGGATCTACTGGTACATCTTCCTTCCCTTCCACCACTTTATCTTCTACGACCTCATCCGGCAGATCGAGAAGCGGAGCTGACATGCCTAAAGGGTGGCCAGCTCGCTTTCGAGCCCGGTCTGGATGTGGGTCTGTATTTCCCCGATCGCCTTGCCGGGATCGGAGCCGACGATGGCCTCCGCCAGGCGGGTGTGGTTGGCGTGCCGTTCGGCGGGGATTTGCCAGGAGCGCTTTGCGTTGATCGCCATCAAGGCTGGATTGATGACCCTTCGCAGCATCTGGATGAGCAGGGAGCTTCCTGAAGCCTCGGCAATCAGCAGGTGGAATTCCTGGTGGAGCCGGGCAAAATCCAGATAGGTTTCCGCGGCATGCTCCTTGGCGAGCCGGTCGAGCTCGCGAGCCGTGCCAAGCAGTTTTTCTTTCATTTCTTCCGGGAGCTTTCCGTGGATCTGTTCGACTGCGGCCGACTCCAGCGCCTTGCGGATCAGGTAGCGATCCCGCACGGCGGCGGGCGTGTCCTCCGGAATGCGGACGCCAAAGTGTGGCACATTTTCAACCAGCCCTTCGTTTTCGAGCTGCCGCAACGCTCCCCGCACGGAAATGACCGACGAACCAGCCAGCTTTGCCAGCTTACGCTGCGAGAGGAATTCGCCGACCGGGAGTTTCCCGTCCAAAATGGCGGTGCGCAGTATCCCGACCACCTGCTGTTCGCTGGTGGGGGCGCTTTTCCATTCAATTGAATCTGTGGGTTTCATGCATTTCTCCGTTGACTGATGTTAAACTAATGTTATAACGCTGGAATAACAAACGGAATCTGGGAGAAATCATGGGAACGACAAAGCAAAAACTATCGAGGGGAGAGGTTGCGCTCGGTGCGTGGAACATGATTCCGCACCCGAACGTGGCTGAAATCATGGCGGGCGAGGGCTTCGACTGGATCTGCGTCGATATGGAGCATACGGCGCAGGATGTCCAAACCCTGGAAAACATTGCCCGCGCGGTGAAGGGTTCCGGCAAGGATCTGCTGGTGCGCCTGCCGTCGTGCGACGATGTCGCTGCCAAGAAGGCGCTGGATCTTGGGGCGGACGGGATCATTGTCCCATGCGTGAACACGAAGGAAGAGGCGGAGCAGGCCGTCGCCATTGCCAAGTATCCGCCGGAAGGCATGCGGGGGGCGTCGCTGGCACGCTGCACCGACTATGGCCGCAACTTTTCCGACTATTTCAAGGCGGCCAACGAGAATGTGCTGGTGGTGATTATGCTGGAGCACATCGCCGCGGTGGAAAATGTAGATGAAATCCTCTCGGTACCCGGGATCGACGCCACCTTCATCGGCCCGTACGACCTCTCCTCTTCGATGGAACTGGCCGGACAGCTCGACCATCCCGATGTGCTGGCCGCGCAGAAGACGCTGCTCGACTCCTGCACCCGGCATGGCGTTGCGCCCGGCTTCCACATTATCCCCAACGATCCGCCGCAGGTCGAGGCGCGGATCGAAATGGGCTTCCGCTTTATTGCGCTCGGCCTCGACACCGGGTTCATCATCGACGGCTGCCGCGCCATGCTGGCCGGCGTTGCCCGCAAATAGCAGGAGAGATTGAATGATGAAGGTTGTGCTGGAAAAGACGATTTATTTGCGGGCATCGGGGCTGTTCGATGCCGCGGCGGCGGAACATGGCATCGAGTGGTGTCTTATCCAACCCTTGGAAGAGGAAAAGGCGCTGGCGTTTCATGAAGAGGGTGCGGAGGTGTTCATCATCGGCACCAAGAAATATTCGGAAGATTTCTACAACGCGCTCCGCCCCGGTTCACTGCTCCAGCGTTTCGGGGTCGGCTACGCCTCGGTACCGGTTGAACTCTGCAAGGAACGCGGTATCCATGTTGGTTATACGCCCGGCGTGCTCGAAACCGCCGTCGCCGAACACGCGATGGCCTTGATGCTGGCGCTTTCGCGCACCATCTGCACCTTCGACCGCGAAATGAAGAGTGGAAAGTGGAACAAGGTTTCTGGTTTCGAGCTGCGCGGTAAAACGCTTGCACTGATCGGGTTCGGGCATATTGCCAAAGAGCTCGCCAAAATCGCAGAACATGGGTTTGGGATGAAGATTGTCGCCTACGACATTCTGCTCGAAAACGATCTGGACGACTGCCTGGAGCGGGCCGACTATGTCTCGCTCCACCTGCCTGATACGCCGCAGACCCTCGGCATGGTCGATGCGGCATTTCTCGCCAACATGAAGCCGTCGGCCTTTTTGGTCAATACCGCCCGCGGCTCGCTGGTCGACGAAGCCGCACTTTTCCAAGCGTTGAAAAAAAAGGAAATCGCCGGGGCGGCGCTCGATGTCTTTGCGAAGGAACCCTACGAGCCTCAAGGCGAAAGCTTCCAATCTTTGGAAAACATGATCCTGACACCGCACTGCGCGTCGA
>WFRA01000149.1 GCA_015486775.1 Kiritimatiellales bacterium
ATCCGATCCGGCCTTCAACAACGATTTGAAGGCCAGTGCCGTTGCCCGAAAATGTCGGTTGCTTTCCGATCCGATCCACAAGGAACTTTGCCTGCATCTGCAATATATTTCGATGCAGCCAGGCGGCTTGACTCTCTTTGTGGCGGATTTCCTGAAGCACTATGGAAACCGGGTCGGGAGTCCAACCATGCGCAAGCATATGAACAGAAAGATCTTTGGGAAAGAGGTCGTTCGCACCGTGCGCTCTGAGATTCATTCTTGTACGATAGACGTAGAATTTCCCCTTAAGGGCGAAGCCGAAGATATCGATCCTTTCGAATGGGAAGTCGAGAAGGCTATCCGTTATGCGGAGGAAGGTCTGGAAAATCCTGATACCCTTTCTGAACGTATTGCCGAAATCCGCGCCGGGCAGCAACGAGAGGCTGATTGTTTCCCGGACAGCTATCCTGCTGCGACCTTTTTTGATCATTGCCTTGACCGCGCAAAGCATGGATTGGAGGAATGGCTAATCGGCTTTTGTCTAGACCCCGATATCAAGCTGGACAATCCGCCCACCTGGTTCAATGAGCTGGAAAAATCCATAATCGACTACTTCAATGATTGTCGTGCCGATTCCGCAACCGGCCAGGTCGTGACTGCCATTGGCAAAGAAATAAACGATGCCCTGGACTATGCGCTGGAGGAACGGTGCATGGTGCATATCAATGGAATGGAGCGCCTGGGCAAGACCCATCAAGTCAAGCAATGGTGTGCAGCCCATCCAGGGCGCGCAAGATACATTCAGGTTCCTTCTGGTCAGGATGACCTCTCTTTCTTCAGGGAAATTGGCAGAGCCCTTGGGACGGCGGCGGGCAGCTCGCTCAAAACGACACAGATCCGGCAGCAACTGGAGGACGCGATACAGGACTCTGGGTTAATGCTGGTGTTCGATGAGGCACATCTGCTATGGCCCCAGAATAAATCCTCCCGCAGCGCACCCCGTCGAATCTCCTGGCTCATGACGGCCGTGGTAAACAAAGGCGTATCGGCCGCACTGATTTCCACCCCGCAATTCGACAAATATCAGAAACGGCTGGTCGAGTGCACGGGCTGGGCGGACGGTCAACTCGAAGGCCGGATAGCATTTCGGTGCGACCTTCCTGATATTCTTCCCAGATCTGATCTTGCGGCTCTTGCCGCCTTCCATCTTCCGGAGGCAGGGAAAGAGATAATCGATGCTCTTTGCGATTATGCCGAGGGATCTGGAAAATATTTGGCGGGCATCGAGTGGCTGGCTAAACGGGCAAGGTTTGTTGCGAGGAGGTTCGGAAGATCCGTTCCTGACAAATCTGATGTGAGGCAGGCCATGCGGGATGTCGATCCGGCCATTACCAGAGCCGCCCCCCAAAAGGAGCCGAAAGTCGCCAGATGCAAGCCTCCTGCAAAGACCAAACAACGGGTTTGCGGGCCAGCTGCACGGGTAGTGCATTCATCCGGAAAGCAGCTCGAAACGGTGGCCTGAACATTTGAATAGCCGGTTTTTTGAACTCCGCTCGCAGAGCGGGGGCTTTCCTTTGCCCGCGAGGTTTTGACATTTCGTCTTAATTTTTGTGACATTTATACGACTGCTCTACACCTGTATTCAGCTCTTGGACATTTCCGCCAGGGCCTCGAGTTTGGTGATCGCCGCGCCGGAGTCGATGGATTCGGCCGCAAGTGCCAGTCCCTCTTGAGGATTGTCGGCCTTGCCCCCGGCCATGATGGCGAAGGCGGCGTTGAGCAGGACAATGTCGCGCTTTGGTCCCTTTTCCCCGTTCAGGATGGCCCGGCTGATCGCCGCGTTCTCGGCGGGTTCGCCCCCGGCCAGGTCGGCACTTCCAGCCATTGGAAGCCCCAGCCCAGCGGGCTGCACTTCGTAGGTTTCCACCTTACCCCGCCGGATTTCGGTGACGGTGGTCGTGGTGGTCGTGGTGAATTCGTCGAGGCCGTCGTTGCCGTGTACGATGAACTGGTGGTTCATTTCCAGCTGGGCGCAGGCGTCGGAGACGATCGGCACAAGGGCGGGGGAGAAGACCCCCATGATGCCGTTCTTCACGCCCGCCGGGTTGCAGAGCGGTCCGAGAATATTAAAGATACTCCAGATGCCCAGCTCGCGGCGCGGGCCGACGACGTGCTTCATCGCCGGGTGCAGTCCCGGCGCAAAAAGGAAGGCGATGCCGATCTCCGCTAGGCACTCCTCCATCCGGGCGGCGGAATATTGGAGGTTCACGCCCAACTCGGCGAGCACGTTGGCCGCACCGCATTTGCTTGATACGCCGTAGGAGCCGTGCTTCGCCACCGTCACGCCCGCCCCTGCGACCACGAAGGCGGCGGTGGTGGAGATGTTGAACGTGTTGGCACCGTCGCCCCCGGTGCCGACAATGTCTACCGCGGCGGGGTCGCCGCACTTGACCGGGGTGGCGTTGGCGCGCATGACCTCCGCGCATCCGGCGATGGTTTCGGGGGTTTCGCCCGTCAGCCGCAGGGCGGCGATGAATGCGCCGATCTGCGCCTGGGTGGCTTCGCCCGACATGATGGCGGTCATGGCTCCGGCGGCCTCCGCGCGGGTGAGGGATTCCTTGCCGACGAGTTTGGCGATGGCTTCTTTGATCATGGTCTGCGCTCC
>WFRA01000150.1 GCA_015486775.1 Kiritimatiellales bacterium
ATACTACCTGCAATTGCGCGGACAGCATCATCGCCTCCGGATCTTAACCCCGCAGTCAAAGCTCGAATTCCAGAAACCCCTAGTTTGCCAGCGGAGTAAACTCCATAGAGGGAAAACGCTAATTCCATTGGGTTGTTGCCAAGATCGGCAAAAAAACCTGCGAAATTTCCTCCAGGACGTAAACTGGACATTAAGGAATCGTACTCGGCAGCTTCCCCCTTCAATTGTTTAGCAAGTGGAGAATTCCCAACACCGTACTTTTCATCAAGACGAGCCGCCTCATTAAGCCTAGTATTTCGTTCATACGCTAAAGCTTGCAATGTTTCATTTCGGGCAGTCTTGGCACTGCTGGAAAACAAATCCTTTCGAGCATCCGCATTACCCTCTCGGATAATCTTACCACAGAAATCATCGTAGATTGTGTAACCTTGGGCGGCTCGATGCTTATACCAAGAATCCTCATTCTCACCCCACCAATCATCAAAACTATCATAGTCTCCAAAATCGTACTCTGAATTGGAATCATTCCACTCGTTCCGAGCGGCGTCCTGAGATTCTTTCTGAATTTCTAGTCCCCAGGCATCAAATTGGGTGATGGGGTTGCAATGGACGTAACAGTAGACATTCGGGCCGTCGGCGTAGCCGATGGGGTCGCGGGTGAGGAAGGTGCCGGTTTCCAAATCCCGGAAGCGCATGCCTTCGTTGAGGAGGCCGAGGGCGGTTTCTTCCTCCTTGGTGTTGGCCTTCTGGCGGTCGGGGTCGTTGCCCCATTCGTAGGGGCGGGTGCCGTAGGCTTCGTAGAGAGCGAAGGATGTCAAAGAACCGCTTGAATCACTGCGGGCGATGATGTCACCGCGATGGTTGGCATGCGAGCAGATAATGACGTCATTTCCAGCCCCGTCGTCTTTAATGGAGTAGACCATTCCGCCGACCCCGCCGCCCATGCCTTCGCCGCGGATGAATTCGGTTTCGGGAAGGTGCGTGCTTGAAGGCAGGCTGGCAGCCTGCGATACGCCACTGTATTCTTGAATGCTCAGGCCACCGTCGAAGACGCAGTACATGTGCGGCGTGCCGGGGGTGGAGCGGTAGTAGCGGCGCGAGCGGTAGTCGTAGGCGAAGGTGTTGGTGGCGGTTCCTGTGATGGTGATGTTGCCGTCCACATCTTCGGTTGAATCGACCACCCCGGCTCCGACGAGGCGGTTGTCCTCGTCGTAGGTGTAGGCGATGGTGTTGATAACGAAGCTGGAAGCATCGTCTACGGTCACGGTCTTATTGGTTCGGCTTCCGTTGGCATCGTAGGCGAAGGAAACCACGGTTGTGATTTCCGGTTCAAATGGTTTTCCGGCTGGCTTTAATGCTTTCCGCTCCCCGCTTCTCGTGTATATTTTGTTCTTTTACGACCGGAGAAAAACGCATGGAAGAGCACTGTACAGACGAAATCCTGATCGACAAACAAGCCATCGCCCACCGGGTCGATGAAATCGTGGACACCATTGCCCAGGATGTGGGCGAAGAGTTGGTCGTGGTGGGCATCCTCAAGGGCAGCTTCATGTTTTTAGCCGACCTGATGCGCAGTTTCCATCGCCACAGAATCCACCCCCGCATCGACTTCCTCACCCTTTCTAGCTACGGCGCCGCCACTTCGTCCTCCGGTCAGGTTAAAATCGTCCACGACATCCGAGAGGAAATCGAAGGCACCGACATCCTGCTGGTCGACGACATACTCGACACAGGCAGAACCCTCTTCTTCACCAAGAAACTAATGATTGAACGGGGAGCGAAATCCGTCCGCACCTGCGTGCTGCTCGACAAGAAGGCACGCCGGGCCGTCGAGTTCGAGGCCGACTATGTCGGCTTCCCCATCGACGACCATTTTGTGGTGGGCTACGGACTCGACTACGACAACCTCTACCGCGAGCTACCTCACATCGCCAAGGTGACTTTTCCCGATTAGTTCCGACCAAAAAGCCCCTCCGAGCGGAGAGGCTTTCAAAACCGATATTTGCAACCCAATTATTTTTTGGAAGCGGGTTTTTTCGCACAGCACGGTTTGGCGCAGTTTGCACCGCATTTTTTCGCATCTTTTTTGGCGGCGCACTTTGGACAGGGTTTTCCGGGCTTGCATGCCGCGCACTTTTTAGAATCCTTTTTTGCCTGACAACAGGACGCCTTCTGGGCGCTGCACCCGCCATCACTGCCCGCGAACGCGGAGGAACCCGCAATAAACAATGCCACTGCCGCAATACTCAATACTTTTCTCATGGTTTGGATCTCCTTTGGTTTTAATCCAATAATTGAATACTCCGACCCCTCCGAACCCATTGTGTTCAAAAAATGATCGAATAAATCATGTTTATCCTTCATGGCTCAGCCGCATGTCGCGCGCGGCCTTCACTTCGTCCAGCCGCCCGACCGGCGTGGAGACCGGTGCCTGGTGCAGCTTGTCCGGATCGTTCTTGGCCACCTCGACCAGCTCCTCGAACACCGCCACAAAGCGGTCGAGCGTATCGCGATCCTCCGTTTCAGTCGGTTCCACCATGATGGCCTCGGGCACATTGAGCGGAAAATAGACCGTAGGCGGATGGATACCGCGGTCGATCATTCCCTTGGCCAGATCCAAGGTATGGAGGCCATATTGCTTCAGGAAATCGCCGGAAAAGACAAACTCGTGCATGCAGCGGCCTCTGGGCTGTGTTCCAAGGATTGGAGCAATTTTTTCCTGGAGATAGTTGGCGTTGAGCACCGCGCGGTTGCTGGTTCCCAGCATCCCCTCGCGACCCAGCATCAGCAGGTAGATGTAGGCGCGGGCAATGATTCCAAAATTGCCATAGAACGGGGCAATGTA
>WFRA01000151.1 GCA_015486775.1 Kiritimatiellales bacterium
GCCCCATCTCGTCCCCATGCACCTGCACGGCACGATCGAACAGACAACCAAGCTGATCCATGAGCAACTGGCGCAAAAAGATATCGAGCTGAAACAGGATCTCCGCGCAAAGAACGACCTGGTATCGGGGGATGCCGACCTGCTGGTCCAGACCTTGGTGAATCTGGCGCTCAACGCCATCGATGCCATCGGGGAGAGCGGCGGCTCCATCCACATCGAAACCGCCAACTGCGCCTACCGCTTTGCCAAGGGAGGCAATGCCAAACAGGCCATCAACGCCTCCTGCATCCGGTTGCAGATCACCGATACCGGCCGGGGGATCGCCCCGGATAAACTGAAACAGATTTTCGACCCATTCTTTACCAGCAAGAGCGAGGGCACGGGCATGGGGTTGTCCGTAGCCCACGGCATAATCCAGGAACACCAAGGCGTGATCGAGGTGAGAAGCAAGCTGGGCAAGGGTTCCAGCTTCCTCGTCTACATCCCGCTGCTTAAGGAGGAGAACCCCGCATGAAAACCATGCCATCCTGCATCCTATACAGCCGCGACGAGGAGTTGGCCGCCCGCCTCGCACGGATTGCCTCAAGCGTTGCGGCACTGCAAGCCATCGGATCCCAGCCCGAGCTGGAGCAATGGCTCACCCAGTTTGGCGACACCCTCCTGCTGGCCGACCTGCGCGCGCCCAACTGTCTCGAGGTTCTCTCCGATATCAAAACCCGGTGGCCCGCAACCGTCATCATCGCCATGGGTGCCGACCGCTCCGACCCCGTGCTGGCCGCCGAATGGCTCGACCTCTTCGCCACCATCGAACTCGAGTCGGAACGCCGCGCATTCCAGACGATGCTCAAAAACGCCATCGAAAATCTGAAGCTACGGCAAAAGACCCGCCTGCTCGAAGGGGAGCTGGCCAAGCTCAACACACAACAACCCGAAACCAAGCCCCAGCCCCGCACCTTTTTCTCCGCCCCCCTGCAAAACTTTTCCAAGGCGCAGCAAAACTTCGACAACCTCGACCTGCTCTTCGACAGCGTCGTCGAGGGGCTCGTGGCCACCGCCCGCGTATCGCGCGCCGGCATATTCATCCATCCCGAAGGCGAACCCAACTATGTCTTCCAGGCCGGCCGGCGCTGCCTCGGCGCCACCGAATCCCTGGTCGTCCCCGAAACCGCCCCCTTTGTCCGATGGCTGGAAATGAACACCCACCTCGTCTCCCGCAAGACCCTCGAAAACATCCCTGATCCGGAAGAACGCGCCATGCTCAGGCAAATGCTCGACTCGCTCGGCGCGGAAATCATCACCCCGCTCTATGCCTCCGGCCGCATCCAGGGCTGGATCCTGATTGGCCGGCGTGCCACCGGCATCCCGTTCGATCTCGCCGACCTCGAAGACCTCACCGGCCTGGCCGACCACATCTCCACCACCCTCGAAAACGCCTTCCAGTACGAAGAGACCGCCCTGCAAAAGGCGCTGGCCGAAACCCTGCTCCACTCCATCCCCTTCGGCATCGTTGCGTGCGACGAGAGCGCCACCGTCCGCTGGTTCAACAGCGCCGCCCGCGAAATCCTCCAGACCGAAGCCGAAACCGTGATCGGCCAACGGGTGGAGGCGCTCGGCAGCCGCATGGCCGACATCCTGCGCCGCGCCCTCTCCGACCCCGGAACCCGCGACACCCGCGAGTGGACGGATGTCCGCACCAAGCTCACCCTCTCCGCCGAGACCCGCCGCCTCGTCGACAACGGCACCTGCGTCGGCGCAATGACGATGCTCCACGACGTCACCGGCGCGAAACTCCTGAAGGAAAAGGAGGACCAGCTCGAGCGCACCGCCTTCTGGAACGAGCTCGCGTCGAGCATGAGCCACGAAATCCGCAACCCGCTCGTCGCCATCAAAACCTTCTCCCAGCTCCTGCCCGAGCGCTACGAAGACCCCGACTTCCGCGCCGAATTCAGTAAGCAGGTCTCGGCCGAGGTCGATCAGCTCAACCACATCATCGACAAGATCAACGGCTTCGCCAACCTGCCCCAGCCGGTTTTCCAAGCCTTGGATATCCGCAAGCCCATCGAATATGCCATTACCCGCATCCAGTCCAAGTTCAACCACGAAAACCTCACCATCCACCTCTCCTCAGACGACTCGGCGCTGCAGGTCAGCGGCGATGCCGCCTCGCTCGAGGAGTGCATCTACCACCTGCTCAAGAACGCCGCCGAAAACCTAGCCAACAAACCCGGGTCGCGCATCAACGTCGCGGTCAAGGGGCGTTGCCCGCAAAAGGGCATGAAAAAGGTTTTTGTCACCCTCACCGACAACGGCAGCGGGATCAATGAATCGGTGCGCGGCAAAATCTTCTCGCCCTTCAGCACCACCAAGGCGCGCGGCCTCGGCCTCGGCCTGCCGATCGCCAAACGAGCCGTTATCGACCACAACGGCCAGATGGATATCGAAACCAGCGCGGGCGGAACCACCATCACCATCACCCTGCCCGCCCTCGACAAGACCCAGCTATGAAGCGGCTGCTGATCATCGACCCAAACGAACGCGTGCGCGAATCGCTCCGCGCCATCTTCGAGTCCGGCTATGCGCTCTCCATCGCCTCCTCTCTGGAAGAGGGAAAAAAGCTGCTGGCGGAACCCACCGACCTGCTGCTCCTCGGCCTGCCGCCAACCGGAGAGCCGCTTCCCTCCGAACTGCTGGCTTCCTGCATTCCCGTGCTCGGGCTGGCCGACTCCCCCATGTCCATCGACGGCATCGAGATTGTTTTCAAGCCCTTCGACGTGGAGGAGATCCGCGCGCGGGTGGCCCAAACCATCCAGGCCAATCCCCGCGGGTCATCCACCGGGCTTCCAGACCTTGGAAGCCCCATCAACCTCGAACAGGCCGTCAACGACTTCGAGCGAAGCCTGATTGTCCAGGCCTTGGAAAAATGCGAAGGAATCCAGACCCGCGCAGCTGGCCAGCTCGGCACCACCCGCCGCATCCTGCGCTACCGCATGGACAAGCTCGGCATCGCCCCGTCCGCCCGGAAACAATCCCCAGCCAACCCTTGCCAAATCCCGCTTGCCGAATAGAATGCCGGAAAAAGAAAACAGAGGAGTCTCCATGAAAACACTACTTGTCGCTATCGACTTTTCGGAAACCACCGACGCCGTCCTCCGGCAGGCCGCCACCCTGGCCAAGGCGCTCGGTGCCAAACTCTGGATCCTACACGTCGCCTCCGACGAAATCCAAGCGCTGGCCTACGAAACCATGCCGTTCTCCGTCTACGCCCCCGAATTCGTTAGCATGCCCGGCGATGTCCAGCTCTCCCGCAACCTCAGCGCCGAAGAGTGCAAGCGCGAGCACCAGCAACTGCTCGGCATCTCCTCCTCCCTGCGCGAAGAAGGCGCCAACGCCCAGGCTATCCTGCTCAAGGGGGATGCCGCCAAGCTGATCGTCGAAAAGGCCGCCGACCTCCAGGCCGACATCGTTGTTCTCGGCTCCCACGGCCACGGCCGGCTGCACAAGGCGCTCGTTGGAAGCGTTTCCGAAGCCGTCATCCGCCACGCCCCCTGCAGCGTCATGATTGTTCCCAACCCGGAAAAGTAGAAGGAAAGCACCTGTCAAATATCGGAAGGAGCGGACTAGTCTTCCGGCTCTGATAGGCAGCGCAGGCGGAAGCCGACGAGGCAGACATCGTCGTCGAACGCGCCGTCCTCCGCGAACCAGCGAGCCTCGTTGAGGATGGCGGGAAAGAGTTCCGGCAAGGCCAGTTCCATGTGCTGCTGCGCGGCAGCCAGCAGGCGCTCTTCGCCAAACTCCTCCTCGTTGGCACCGGATACTTCGTAGATTCCGTCGGTGTACATCACCACGGCATCGTTGGGGGCAATCTTCCGTTCGATGGTCGTGTATTCGGCATCCTCGCGAATGGCGAGCGCCGGGCCGGCAAAGGAGCGGTCGTCCGCGAACCATTCCGCGCAGCCACCCCTAGCATCCAGGTGGATCGGCATCGGGTGCCCGGCATTCGCCATCCGGACCAGCCCGGTGGAGACATCCAGCACCATGTAGCAGGCGGTGGTGAAGAGCAGCAAATCCTCCTTCCGCATGATCGGCATCAGGACGCGGTTCATGTGCCGCAAAAACTTTCCGGGATCCTTCTCCTTCTCGGAGATCTCCTCCACCATGGCGCGCACAATGGCGGTGCCCAGCGCGGCGCGCACCCCGTGGCCCATCACATCGCAGAGGAACACCCCGGCCTCGGTTTCGGACAGCTTGCGGACGGAGCAGAAGTCGCCGCCAATCATGCCGCCCGCGTGATGGTGGTGGTAGAAGCAGACCAGCCCCTTCCCCTGCTCCGCCCCGGAGGGGAAGGAGGGATAGGAGGTGGGAAAAAAGGTTTTCTGTAGCTGCGCCGCCATGCGCAGGTCGTCCTCCAGTGCCTCGCGGAACTGGCGGTTTTCCTCCGCATATTTCGCGGCGGAGATTTCGGATTCCTTGTGCGCCGTGATGTCGCGCGAAATCCCGAAGGCACCCACGATTTTTCCGTCGTCGTCCTTCAGCGGCATTTTGGAGGTGGAGACCCAGGTGACCCGGCCATCCGCCCAAGTCTCCTTCTCCTCCTTTCCAAGGATTGGAATGCCGGTTTCCATGATGCGCTGCTCGTCCTCGAAGGCGGCGCGTCCATGTTCGTTCGAAAAGATATCGAGGTCGGTTTTCCCGATCACCTCGTCGGGCGAGGAGAAGCCCAGCCAGCGGGCGCCCGCCTTGTTGATCAGGATAATGCGCCCCTCCCGGTTCATGAAATAGATGTTGTCCTTGATGTTGTCCATCAGGTGCTTCATCAGACTCGCGCCATTCAGATTTTCCGACATGTTCTTTCCTCCTTTTCCGATTCTAGGCCACGCAGGGCGCGGCCAGCAATCCACTCTCCACCAGCACGCATTCCGGCGAAAACTCGTCGCCTTCGGTGATGAAACTGTCGGGGCCAGTCCACGGGCAGTCCGAGCGGGCATCGTGCAGCGGTCCGAAGGTGTTGCGGCGCGTCAGGATCACCTCGACCTCGACCGATTCCCCGCAGCCGGAAACATCCGCCTCGAACGGATCCCAGCCGAGCACCTGTTCCCCAACCTTGGCGCAGGCGCCTCCAATCGCCGGAAGCCGCAGTCGTTGCGCATTTCCAGGCATTGGAACCCGATAGACGATGGCGCCGGAGTAGAACGGGAAGCCCTGCGCACAGAGGTCGCCGACTTCGACTTTTCCAGGCATTGGAACCAGGATGCGGCGGAGGCCGTCGAGCCGGACGCCGAATTCGCCGAGCAGGTAGATCGCCTCGATGTTGCTGTTTTGGGTGTAGCGGGTTTTGAGCGCAATCTCGTTTTCACCTTCGCGCAACAGCCCGGATGGAATGCGAACACGATGGAAGGCAATATCGATCCAGCGGCTGGAATCCTGGAAATCCACTGGCTGGCCGTTGACTTCCACCTCGAAGTTTCCGGGTTCTTCGATGGCCAGGTCGATCCATTCGGGGAGGGTTTCGACTTCAAAATCGAAGCGCAGTTCGACATCGCACAGTTCCTCGACGGGCTGCTGCGCCACGAACCAGGGTTGGAGCATTTCGCCGCCGCGCCGCATGGCGCCGTGGGCATCGCGCACCTGCTGGTCGATCTTAAGCACCTCGGTGGCGGGCTGCCATTCACCGTCGCCGATCCGGTGCCGCGCAAAGTCGAGCACGCAGACATTGGGTTCGGAAAGGGTGTATTCGAACGGGCTGGGAAC
>WFRA01000152.1 GCA_015486775.1 Kiritimatiellales bacterium
CTGGATCATGCTCGTCATCCGCCACATTCCCGAAGCGATCTTCAAGAAAATGGGGATGTAGAAAAAGCGTAGTGCGTACTGCGTATTGCGTATTCCATGGTCTATTGCTCAGGCGGCGAAGATGCAGTTTTTTCCTTCCACAAATCCGCGCTGTTGCAGGAGGGTGCGGATTGGTGCGCGGGCGCCGCGCTTTCCAACCATTGGAAGCACGAAGCAATGTTGCGGATCGGGGATTTCCGAGGGCTGGAGCACGGGCGTGCCGCAGTTGAGCTGGCGCGGCTTGATGTCGATGTAGTGCGCAATGCGTATTCCGTATTGCTCCAGAATGGAGACTCTTTTGCGGGTGACTCTTCCCGCGCCCCAGACGACGACTTCCGGGTGGCGGGGGTTGTGCGCTTCCAGCCATTGGAAAAGATAGCGGGCCTTGGTTTCGTAGAAGGCGTCGATGCTGTAGCGCTCGTCGGTGCGCGAGAGGCGGTTGGGCGGATCGTTCCAAATGACCAGTTCCTTGTCGACCTTGCCCATTTTTACGCCGCAAGCCATCCAGCGCAACCACAGCTCGTAGTCCTCCGGAAACGAGCCGTCGCGGTAGGCGCCAAACCGATCCGGCAGCTCGCGGCGGAACATCACCGAGGGGTGGGAAAAGGGCGACTCGACAAAGCGGTTGAGCGCAATCTCGTCGGGCGAAACCAGTCCGTTGATCCAATCGACGTGCGCGGCGTAGCCCGCCTGCTTCCGGCGGTCGCCCCCAAACCCGACGCGGCAACCAACGAGTCCGATCTGCGGAAACGCATCGAGAAAGGCGGCTTGCTCGGCCATGCGTTCGGGGTGGCAGAGATCGTCGGCATCCATGCGGGCGATGTATTGGCCGCTTGCGGCGGCCAGCCCATCGTTGAGTGCGGGCACAATGCCCCGGTGGGGGCGGTCGATCAGCTTGATGTCCGGCTGCTGCCGCAAAATCTCCAGCGTGCCGTCGGTCGAGCCATCGTTGACGACCACGGTTTCCAGCGGTTGGAAGGTTTGCGCCCGCAGGCTTTCCAAGGTCTGGAAAACCGTGCCTTCGGCGTTGTAGACCGGAATGAGGACGGAGATGTTCATGGTGCGGGAGAATAGCATTCTCGGTGCTGCGGCGCGATGGTTCTTTGGCTGGGATTTCGCAAAAACCAAGGGGTTTTCGACGAGGGCGAAGGAAAGTTTGTTTTTTTTCTACCAATGGCAAATTCGGCTATATATTGTGTGTCTGTTTTGGGGTAATACTACATGTTGTGGCTGTTCAGATCCGTCATTTCCCCCGAAAATAGCTAGAAAAGCCAGCAAAACTATTTTTTAAGGAGCGATCGATTATGGAAATCAAGGTAAAAAAGAGGGACGCGGCAAGCGTTGAATACGACGAGAAAAAAATCTACAAGGCGATTGAAAAGGCGGTGCAGAGCGCGACCCAAAGCGAGGACGAAGTTCCTCCGCATCTGGCCACGATCATCAAGGACATCACGGGCAAACTGGACAATATTATTAAGGGCTACGAACACCGGGGCAAGGACGAGGTGGATGTGGAGACCATCCAGGATCTAGTCGAGCAGCAGCTGATGGGTGCCGGGCTCTACGATGTGGCGCGCGCCTATATCCTCTATCGCGAAGAGCACAAGAAAGCCCGCAACCAGCGGCTGCGCCCCGAGGCTTCTGCCATCCAGGACTATATGCTCGTGAGCCGCTACGCCCGATTTCTTCCGGAGTTTGGAAGGCGCGAAACCTTCCCCGAAGCCGTCGCCCGGGTGCGCGACATGCACCTGCGGCGCTATCCAAATGCCCAGGAAGACATTAACTGGGCGTTTGAACAGGTGCTGGATCGCCGTTGCCTGCCGTCGATGCGTTCGATGCAGTTTGCTGGCCCGGCCATCGAAAAAAACCACGCGCGGATGTACAACTGCACCTTCGGGATCTGCGACCGCGTCGAATTTTTCCGCGACGGCCTCTTCCTGCTACTTTGCGGCACAGGGGTTGGGTTCAGCGTCGAGTTTGAGCATGTCGAAAAACTTCCGCCGATGGCGGCTTCCATTGACGAAGGCACCGTGCGCCACTTCACCGTCCCTGATACCATCGAAGGATGGGCGGACGCCATGCAGGAGCTGGTGATGAGTTATGTGGACGGATATCTTGTGGAGTTTAACTATTCCCAGATCCGCCATCGCGGCAGCTTCCTGAAAACCTCAGGCGGCCGCGCACCGGGTCACGTGCCGCTACGTCGTGCACTGGAGCGTGTTCGCAATATCTTCGACGGCGCCCTCGGGCGCAAGCTCAAGCCGATTGAATGCTACGACATTATGATGCACGCGGCCGATGCCGTGATTGCCGGCGGCGTACGCCGCTCCGCCACCATCTGCCTCTTCTCGCCGGACGACGGCGAAATGATGAACGCCAAGCGCGGCAACTGGTTCGAGGAAAACCCGCAGCGCGGCCGCTCCAACAACTCGGTGAAGCTCATCCGCAACGAAACCTCCAAGGCGCAGTTCCTGCGCATCTTCACCAAGCAGAAGGAGTGGGGCGAGCCGGGATTCTACTTCGCCAACGATCTTCGCATGGCTGCAACCCCTGCTGCGAGATCGGCCTCAATCCGCATCTCGAAGTGCGCGATGCCAAAGGGAATGTCTCCATCGAATCCGGGTGGCAGTTCTGCAACCTCACCGGC
>WFRA01000153.1 GCA_015486775.1 Kiritimatiellales bacterium
GCGGCCACCCGCGCGTTCGACCCGAAGAGCCCGGCTAGGGTTTGCAGGTGCCCCTCGGTGGAGGCCGCCACGCCGTCGACCGCCGGGGGGCGCACCACCGTGTTGAGGTCGATCCGGTCGGGGCGGATCGATTTGACGATCTCCGCAATCTTCCGGACATTGGAAATCTCCGAATTAACCCCGTCGACGATAAAGACTTCCACGGACAGCTCGCCGCCGTATTCCTCGCGAAAAACGCGCTCGCCCTTCACCAGCAGGTCAAAGGTGATTCCATCCGCCGGGCGGTGGATCTGCCGGAAGCTCGCCTCGTCCCAGGCGCTGAGCGTTACCTTGACTTTGTCGGCCAAGGCCGCCTCCTTGCGCACCTCCGGAAAATGGAGCAGCGAGCCGTTGGTCAGCAAAACCGAAGGGATGGTTGTCTGTTCTTCCACCCAGCGGAAAACATCGCCGAAGTGCGAATGCAGGGTCGGCTCGCCGGAACCGGCTAGCGTGATGTGGTCGGCGGCACCATCAGCCATCTTCCAATGGTCGAGCTCGTCGAACACATCCTGGATCGGCACATAGTCGCCGCGCTCGCTGATCTGGCAGGGGGTTTCGCCCAGCTGGCAGAAAGTGCAGTTCATGGTGCAGGTCTTAAACGGGATGAGATCCACCCCCAGCGAACGCCCCAGCCGCCGCGAGGGCACCGGGCCAAACAGGTATTTGTAGGATTCAGGCATGGGGTTGGATCTTGAGGGCCAGCATGGTCATGTCGTCGTACTGCCGGGTATTTCCGGCAAAATCGAGAACCTCCTGACGGATGTCGTTGAGCAGCTCGTGGGCGGAGGAGCCGGCCATCCGCTCGACGGACCGCACTAGGTTTTCGACGCCCCACTCCTCCTCCTCGGCGTTCATGGCCTCGGAGATTCCGTCGGTGTAGGTGACGAGCAGGTCGCCGGGGCGCAGTGATATGTTCCGGGTTTCGATGGCGTCCTTGAAGATGGAGTTATCGACCAGGCCGATCACCATGCCGGACGACTCCGGCCGCTCGGCGCGGGTCTCGCCCCGTCGGACGAGGATCGGGGCTTCGTGGCCGGCACGGGCAAAGCTAAGCTGGTGGGTTTCGAGGTTGAGCACCATATAGAGCATGCTGATGAACATGTCGTCGGCGAGGTTGCTCGCCAAGGTTTCGTTGAGGGTACAGAGCATCGCAGCCGGATCGTAGACATTGGGGGCGTTCACGCGCAGGACGCTCCGGCACACCGCCATCATCAGCGCGCCGCCCACCCCCTTCCCACTCACGTCCGCAATGGCCAAACCAATGTGTTTTTCGTCGATCTGGATGCAGTCGTAGTAGTCGCCGCCGATCTCCATGGCGGGCAGGTTGAAGGCCGCAAGCTCGACCGACGGGTAGGACGGCAGCTCCTGCGGCAGTAGCGAGTTCTGGATCTGCTGGGCGATCTGCATGTCGCGGTCGAGCTGCCGCTTCTCCTCGAGCGCCTCCTGGAGACCGGCATAGTGGATCGGCACGGAGGCTTGCGCGGCGAGCGCCTGAGCTAGGTTGAGGTCGGAAAGGGCGAAGCGCCCGCCATCGATGCGGTTGACAAGGGTCATGACGCCGATCGTATGGTTCCCAAAGCGCATGGGCACTACGAGCATGGTCCGGATTTTCAGGAACTCGGCTTGGAGACGGGGGATGCGCGCATCGATTTCGGCATCCTCCACCAGGACGGAGTTGCCCAGCACGGCCGTTTCCCCGATCAGCCCCTTGCCCAGCGGCACCGGCATGTTCCGGACCATTTTTTCGAGCGCTTCCGTTGCGCCGCGCTCCAGCTCGATCCGCGCGGCCTCGGTTTCGAACGGGGGCGGGAATACGCCCGAAACCGCGCGCGCCTCAAGCCGCGAGGCCTTGGAATTGACCAGATGGATCGCACCGGAGCCAGCCTTGCAGGTGCGGACGGCATAGTGGAGCACGCGTGTGAGCAGGCTGTCCATTTCGATGTTTTCGGAGTCGGCGAACACCTCCCCCACGTTGTGCACGAAGCCGAGAGTGGCCTCCTTTTCCTGGAGCAGGACATCGCGCTGCCGCCTCAGCCGGACGCGGTGCTTGTGGCTGGTGTATGCGACAAGACCGCAAAACACCAGCAACAGCAGGTCGGAGGAAAGGGCTAGCCCGATAAAAAAGCTGTGCATGGGAACCTTACGGGTGGCTGAGGTTGCGTACGTCGCTTTGAAGCAGTTCGAGGACGGACTTGAACCTGCCCTCGTTTTCCGGATTGACGTTCACCAGCGTTTCGTGCGCTTCGAGCGTCGCCTTGGCGGTCTCCAGCTTGTCGGCAAAATCGGCTTCCAGGGGTTGGAGCTTTTTGTCCTGCCCCGCAACCAGCGACTCCTCCCCGGCGGTGGCGGAGAGGGAATAGTCCACCACCCGGTCGACGCCGAGCGTGACCAGCAGGTTCCGGTTTTTTTCGGAAAGATTGATGAGCTTGAGCGAAACCCCGGGCTTGTCCTTGATGAAATAGGAGAGCCCCGCAAGCACACCCATGAAGGTGCTGTCCATGCCGCAGCAGTCCGACATGTCGATCAGGATGCGGTCGATCGACTTGGATTCGACGACCTGGTGGATAAACTGCTTCATGGGGGGAGCGTTCCTGAACGAACCGCGCCCTTCGACGCGAATCACGGCGGTCTGGTCGATATACGCCGCCGTCAAGCTATCCTGATTGTTTCCTGAACCCATGCCTCGAAAACCTCCGACCTCTCCAATGGCGGGGATAGTAGCACCGGCGGGGTTGAGTTCAATGGGAATAGTTGGGAAAAACGCAGAGGGGATGCCTGGGAGTGGAAATTCAGGGATGGGGTCACGTAATTGAAGGTGACCTCTTCGACTTGCGCGATGGCTTTTTTAAGGCAGGCTTCGAGCATATCGATGGTGGGTTCCTTGATAAATTTTTCGTCGATGAAAAGGGGGAGGTGATGTGCAGAAAATTAAAATATCAGATCCCCTCGGCTGATCCCCTTTCGGCGGGGAGGTTCTGAAGTGTAGACGCGACGCCCCCGTCGCGTTTTTTCGATACGGATGCGGAACGCGACGGGGGCGTCGCGACTACACTCAGCAGGAGCTCAGGTGCGGAGCGAACAGTTTGGTGGGTGTTTTTCAGGTTGCTCATTTTAAATCCCTATCCAAAACTTCCCAGTGGCC
>WFRA01000154.1 GCA_015486775.1 Kiritimatiellales bacterium
GACCAGTCGTTCTTCGATGTGAAGAAAGAGTCGGCCAGGGCCGTGCGCGAAGGGATGAACAACGTCCGGCTCGACGGCCGCAAAGTCACCATCCGCTCCGCCACCCCGGGCAACCGCCCCCGCCAGGGCCGCCCCGGTGGCCGACGGTATTAGCCCGTCTTTCGTAATTTGGTCTCGAAAAGAAGATCGGGGGTTGTCGGTTTTTGTCATGCACCCCAAAACAAGCCAGAAAAATGTTGCGCATCCGTCTGTGCAGGGCTATACCACCCTGTTGGAGGGTAGTCGCAATGAAAAGTAGTTGCATAGAGGTTGAAGTTGTCGTCCGCCCGATCCATGGAATGCAGCTTTCCGAAGGGTACATCTGCGAGGATGGCCCTGCGGGATTCTTGGGGTACTTGCCGGGACTCATGCCCCTCAAGGGGAAAACCCGCGAGGAAGTCCGGGTCGCGCTCGAGCAAGAAGCGCAAAGCTACTACGGCGACGATGTCGTGGTCGAAATCGTCGCCGCCGGGGCACTGGCCTGCTAGTGAAACCGGGTGCATTTGGATCGGTACGGGTTGCGGAAAACTCTGGAACCGCGCTTCTGGAGAAGACGGGGTTTGTCTTTTTCCTGTTTCGATGGTAGAGGTTTCCAATGCTTGGAGACAGGAAAACCAAATGACGCTCGAAGAATTCGGATTTGATCCGTGGTTCCGTAGCCAGACCGACCCCGACGGCGGAGACGGTCTGGCCGTCGTCCGCGTAACGGCCGTGCACAAGGGCGAGTGCGAGGTCTCCAATGGCGAAGAGACCTTTCCTGCAAAGATGACCGGCCACCTGCGCCACCGCGCCAAGTCTAGACTCGACTATCCCACCGTCGGCGACTGGGTGCGCGTCAAGAATTTCGGGGGCGAGGACTTTGGGTCGATCCAATCCGTGTTCAAGCGCAAATCGGAACTCAAGCGCAAGACCGCCGGGCGCACCATCCGCTACCAGCTCATTGCCGCAAACATCGACACCGCCTTCATCATGCAGACCCTCGGACCGGGCTATAATCTCCAGCGGTTGGAACGCTATCTCGTTATGGTTAACGAAAGCGGAATCGAGCCCATCGTCCTGCTGAGCAAGCGCGACCTGCTCTCTGACGCGCAGCTCGAACAGGTGCTGGCCGAACTCGGCGAACGTATGCCCGGCGTGCGGATCCTGGCCTTCAGCAATACCGATCGCCGAGGACTCGAAGAGGTCATGACACTCTTTCGCCCCGGCAAAACCTATTGCGTCATCGGCTCCTCCGGTGTCGGTAAGACCACGCTGCTCAACAACCTGCTCGGCGAGGAAGACCACCTCTTCACGCTGCCCGTCCGCGAAAAGGACGGCAAGGGGCTGCACTCCACCACCTGGCGCGAACTGATCGTGCTCGGCAACGGCGCATTGGTGGTTGACACCCCCGGCATGCGCGAACTCGGCCAGCTTGATGTCAACGAAGGGATCAACGAAACCTTCGACGACATCACCGCGCTCGCCGCTCAATGCCGCTTCCGCGACTGCTCGCATGTCGGCACCCTCGGCTGCGCCGTGATCGCGGCCGTTGAAAACGGCGAGATTCCCGAAGCGCGCTACAACAACTTTGTCCGCCTCATGAAAGAGGCCGCGTTCCACGACCAGTCCGCGCTCGAAAAGCGCGATCAGGACAAAAAGCTTGGCCGCTTCTGCCGCTCCGTGCAGGGTGCCGGGCGCAAGAAAAAGGGAGGGGCTTGATGGAATCCGTCTTCGAAATGGAAATGATGGTGCGCGACTACGAGTGCGACATCCAGGGCATCGTCAACAATGCCGTCTACCAGCACTATCTCGAACATGCCCGCCACCAGTTCCTCCACGAAATCGGGCTGGGGTTCGCCCGGATGCACGAGGACGGGATCGATGCCGTCGCCACCCGCGTCGAGATCGACTACAAACTGACGCTGCGCCCGCGCGATGTATTCGTCGTCAAGCTCGGCCTGCGCAAGCAGGGGCGCGTCCGCATTGTTTTCGACCAGACCATCGTCCGCAAGTCCGACGGCAGGACGGTACTCGATGCGCAGGTGACCGCCGTCCTCACCCGCAACGGCCGACCCATCGCCCCCTCCCTATTCGATGAAGCCTTCGCTTCCAAGGGCTGGAAGTTTGAGTAGAACAATGATGAAAAGGAGTTCGAGTTGAAACATAGATGGATTTTTCAAATAGTCACCCTGTGCATTGCAGCCACTGCGCTTGGTACGGAGCTGAACGATGTTGCATTGAGGGGGCTTCCCGAATGGGCGGCGCAGTATGAATTCATGGCGGATCGGGTTCCGCTGAATATCCGCCTGCTTGCCCGAAAGGAGAATCTTTCTCTCCGCAATGCACTGGAGGTGCAGAACCACTATCTCGACATGATCGATGATGCGGCCAACAGCAAAAGCCCCGAGGAAAAATTCCAGGCGGCACTGGCGCGGGTCGAGTCCGGCAAGAACATCTACGAGTCGGTCTGGAACGCCGACAAAATCGCCCATGCCGATTTTATCGTGGTGTTCGACCTCGACGACACGCTCTTTTCCGAATACTACACCTGCGGGAACAAGGGCGAAAAATACCGCGACATCAAGCTGCAGGATACCTGCCTGAACCCCGCCTACAAACTCGGCTCGCACTCCTGCGGGAACTGCATCAAGTTTGCGCCGGGCTGGAAGGAGGCCATCGAACGGATCAAGGCCAGCGGTGGTGCGGTCATCATTTTTACCGCGAAAAGGGATCCCCGCGCGCAGCGGATCATGAAGCGCTGGATGTGGGATGCCGACACCCCCTTCTTGGAAGCGATTGATGGCCTCCTGACAAAAAATCACCTGACCCTAGTTCCAAAGATTGGAAAACCATCCGGCCGGGTGCGTGCCATGAAAGACCTGCAGCTGATCGACCCGACGCTCCGGCGGATCGTTATGGTGGACGATTCGCCCGGCCACACCTACCA
>WFRA01000155.1 GCA_015486775.1 Kiritimatiellales bacterium
CCATATTCCGGGCTTTCTTCCTGGAGGTGAAGGGCTTCGACGGCGGGGATTTTGTAGGGTTTCCCTTCGCGGTTGATGATTACGTCCTGCCCCAGCTTGGCCTTTTTTACCAGCTCGTCATGCACTGCTCTTTTTAGGCATTGCCGACCTTCTTCCGCCATTTCCAGTAAATTCGACATTTTGAAAGCTGCCTGTTCTATTTCGCTGCGGGCTTGCGGGTGTAGGCGCAGTGGATGACCATGTTGCCCTTGAGCTTGCCGGTGCCTTTGCCGACGGGGGTGATGTTGAGCTGGCGGACGTCGTAGCGCACGCCTTGCTGCTGGAGGTCGGCGAGGAAGCCGACCATGGCGTCGAGCGTGCCCTGCCAGGTGCAGTTGATGCCGAGCTCGAAGAGGTCGCCGGTGGGCTTTTCGGTGTAGGGTTGCGTGCGGGTGATATCGAGGTCATGCTTGTCGGAGATGCCTTTGATGGTCTTCATGAGTTCCGGCGAGACGGAGCGCTTGCCGGTGTCGAAGACGCGGAGGCCGGACTGGAGCTCTTCGAGGTCGCCGAGCCAGTTTTCCTGCATCTTGATGGCGGTTTGGTACTGGCGGATCTGCTGCCGGGTCTTCTCGATTTCGTTGGCCTTGGACTTCCAGTCGTCCACCTTGCCGTCGACCACATACCAGGTGCCCCCGGCCAGCACGGCGGCGAAGGTGACGACGCCCAGAACCATTTCGCGTTGGGTTATCTTCATTTCCCATCCTCCTTGGCGGGCAGGACCAAGGTGACCGAAAAGACGGAGCGGCGGACGCCCTTGGTGGTCTTGGTGTTGGTCGACTGGTCTTTGAGCTGCTCGAAGAGGGGGGACTTTGCGAGTGCGTCGAAAAAGTTGTACACGGTGTTGTCGGAGGAGGCGGTGCCGCGCAGGGAGACGCCCTTGCCCTTCTTGTAGTTGTAGGAGACAAACTCGATGTTGCCGTCGGGGAGCAGCCGGGTGACTTCGCGCAGGCATTCGAGCGAGGAGTCGGAGCGGTCGGTGTATAGCTTGAGCGCCTTGAGCTTCTGCCGGTTCTGGAGCGCCTGGCGGGCTGCGGGTTCGATGGCGGCGAGCTGGTCCTGCAGGCGGGCCAGGCGCATGTCGCGCACCTTGTATATCCCGTAGAAGGCCAGCAGCACCACCAGCCAGACGGCGGCGATGGCCGAGGAAATCAGGGTGAACTTGCGGCGGAGCCGCTTGCGCTTTTCGTGTTCGACCCATTCGCTCGGGATCAGCTCGATGTGGCTTCCATCCCCCAGCGTGCGGCGCAGGATGCCTTCGGAGAGGGGCGGGAGGATGGAGAGCTGATGGTAGTGGATGGGCAGGCCGCATTTTTCGGTCAGCTTGGCGCGCAGGCCGCCGGGGAGCTCGTCGTGGCTCCAGAACTGGATGGCGGACGGAGAGGGGAGGTCGTGCTCGGTGTCGAGGGTGGTGAGCGTGTAGCCGACCTCTCCGGCGAGCTCCTCGACGAGCTCCATGCTTCCGGTCTGCGCGTCCAGCATGCGGAACGCCACCGGAACGCCTTCGGAAAAGACCGCCAGCGAAAAGTCGATGCCGTCGTCGATGATGGTAATCTCGCACCCGGCAGTGGCGATATGCCCGGCATCCTGGAGCAGCTTGACCCAGCCGAGCACGCGGGCGTCGATACGGTGGATGCGGACGCCTTTCTTCTTAAACACCTCGCCGATGCCGTCGATGCATTCGCGCTTGGCGGCGACCATGAGCACCAGGGAGGCGGTTTCGGTTTGCCGGAGCACCTCGTGCGAGACGGCCAGCTGCTCCGGGGGGAAGGGGGATATCTTGTCGATCTGGAACCCCACCATGTCGGCGATTTCCCCGGCATCGAGCGTGGGGAACTCCATGATCCGCATGAGCAGCTCGGAGGTGCGTAGCGCCACGGCAATGTCGCCCTTGAGGTGGGCGGAGATCTCTTCCGGCAGCTCGATGGAGGCCAGCTGCTCCTCGACGCTTTCGCCGGAGATTGGAATGGCCATGGCATCCTGCCCGGCCGGTTCGGTGCTGTCCTGCTTGACCAGCAGGCTAGTCCATTCGATGCCGTCCGCCGTGCGGCAGACTGCGGTTATGGTTTTATCGCGCATTTTCACCTTTTTTGACCGGTCCCTCTTTCCAGTAGACAACCATCGAGTTTTTGCCCTGGAGCATGAAAATCGCCTCGATCCGGTATTGGTCGCCGAACATATCGCCCACAGACGTTACCTTTACAAAATCACTTTGCAATTTAAATTTGTTGGGATCGGCACCGACATCAGCCAGGTTCTTGATTCCGTCGTCGAGCGTTCCCGGTTCCCCGTCCTCCCCGTTGCGGGCTTCGAGCACGCTTTCGAGCTCCCAATCCTCGTATTCAGCGTAGCTCAGCAGGACGTCGGTGCTGGCGGTGTTGAGGTTCACCTTGCCATCGCCCCAGACCGTCAGCAGGTCGGCGATTCCAAAGATGGCGTCGCCCTCCTCGTCCGCCTCCTTGCCGTAGAGGATGTCCGGCCCCCAGCCCTTGACCAGCAGCAACTCCTCGACGCTGTCGAGCGGCCCGTTCTTCACGGGGTAGCCGCGATCCTGGTAGAAGGGGTCGTCGGACTCCGCGCCGCTGAGGCCGTGGAGGTCGCCGGGGTCGATCCAGTCCACGAGGCAGTCGACCATGGTGTCCCATTCCGTGGAGGGGACATTGGCCATCTCGAGGATTTCGAACCACTCGTCGCGGGTGAGCAGGTTGACGTTCCGGCCGGCCTCGGCCGACTCGAGCGTAACGGAAAAGGAACCTTCGCCGAGCTCGATGGTGGAGGTGGTGGAGAGGCCGCGCTTGATGAAGAGCGCGGATTGCATGAAGCCGTCGGGATCCTCGTTCATATCCTCGATTTCGAGTTCCTTGGCCTCGGACTGCTTGTCGAGGATGGCGCGGGCGTATTCGATGCCGGACTGGGCGAGCATCTCGGCCTGGAACTTCTTGCGCTTGTGCGATACCAGCATGGCTTCGAGCTGGATCTCGAAGGCGAAGGAGCTGACGATCAGCGAAAGGATGATCAGCACCCAGAGCGCCACCAGCAGGGCGGCACCCTCCTTTCCCGGTTTTTTGTTTTTCGCGTTCGGTTTCATGGTTCTATCTTCGCGGGGTTCCGCCGCCTACCGAGACGGACGGGGCGGGGTTCGCGCCCGCAGCTCCGCCCGGAGTTCTGTTTTGCGCCCCCTTGCTCGGACCCGCCAGATGGAGCTTAACCGACGGTGCCACGGGGATCTCAATCACCCGGGTGAAAACGATCGG
>WFRA01000156.1 GCA_015486775.1 Kiritimatiellales bacterium
CGTTTCCGTAGTAGACCAGAAAATCCGTCGGCGGGGTGGGGGAGGTTCCAGGGGCTGGAAACGCCAGGCCGGATTTGTTGTCGGGAAAATAGTCTCTGGTGGTGGCGTTGTCCCCAAGAAGGAGGAGTTGCAGCGTGTAGCCGGAACCCAGCCCCAGGCTGGATTCGGCGATCTGCATCTCGACCCGGTTTTGGGAAACGGAGTAGGACTGCAAGCCGAGGGAACTCCAACTCCAGGTTGCTTGGCTGGCACCGGAAAACGAATACAATGTTCCCCCTTGGACGAGATAGTCCGCGCCTATGCCGTAGCCCGCCCCCTTGAAGCCCGTTCCGGCATCGTTGTCCGAATCGATAAAGACATTGTAGCGCCATCCCTGGCCGGCTAAATCGATGTCCCCGGCGGTTTGGTAGCTCAGGTAGAGGTTGCCCTGGCCGCCTGCGGCCCAGAGCGTCGAAAAATCGACCGTGTCGCCCGCGGAAACGTCCCCGGTCGGGTCGGTTCCGAGCGCGGTGATGCCGTTCCAGTCGTCGAATCCGCCGCCAATGGTGATGGCTTTCGCCGCGAGGGTGGTGGAGAGTGCAACAAGCAGAACGTTCCAAAGGCTGGAAGTTTTTTGCATGCGGGCATCCGCACTCCCGCCCGAGGCGGGAGTGTGGTTTGTTGGAGACTAGATGGCCAGTTTCCGGCGAATGGCCAGAACGGCTCCGCCAAACAGAGCCACCATGCCCAACGTGGCCGGTTCCGGGATGGCCGCGACGGTATAGGTCTCGGCATTCGACTCATACTGGCTGGCCCAGGTTTCGGTCGTCACCCCGTCTCCGGAAACGTTGAATTCCGCCACGAGGTTGTCGCCGCCTGATACGCCCAGATTGGACAAGGGAACGGAAATTTCCGCAATGTCGTCGCTGAAGGAATAGGAGACTAGACCAAGGAAGTTCCAAGACCAGTCGCTTTGGGCGGCTCCGGTGAATTCGTAGACGGAATATGCACCGCCGCTGGCTCCATACTGGACTAGCCGGTCGTAGCCGTTCGCCATCCATCCGCCATTGAAGCCCGTGGTTCCGGTTGTGTCCGTATCCATGTAGACATTACGGGTCCAAGTGTTGTTGATATCGCCTCCGCCAGCACCCGAGGTATCGAGCCCGATGTAGAGGTTATCCGCATCGTTCGCCAGATAGATGTCGTCGTAGCTCGAAGCGTCGGGTGCTCCGGCACCAATCTCGGCGGTGTTGTAGAGAATATCGCCGGGGTTGCTCCAATCCGCCAGGCTTCCGTCGAGCGTGATGGTCTTGAAGGTACCCGTCAGGTCGGCATGAGCCGACAAGGTGAGGGCGGCGCATAGTGCGACCGCAGTTCCCATGGGTATGATTTTCATCATTGGTTTCTCCTTTGTTGTTTTGCCCTTATTGGCGGTTTGTCTGTCTCTCGAAATTCTCACGGTCATAATCGATCCACCCACCGGTTCATCCCAGATTTCGGCATGGCCATCGTTTTTTGCCGTACCTTAACCCACCCTCCATTTATGGAACAAAGCGCGCTCTGCGTAAAGGCCAATATTTTGTCTAAAATGACTATTATTTGATAAATCCGGTTGTCGTCAGCCGATTATGCAACTGGGAAACGTTCTGGTCGGTCTTCCGGCGCGTTGCGGAAGGGTTCGATGCACATCGGGCCGTGGCCTGCCCCGAGGTTGGCGGGCGATTTGAGGCATTGGTTGAGGAAGGTTTTGGCCGTGGCGACGGCCTCGGGCATGGCCTGCCCGAGCGTCAGAGCGGCGGTGATGGCGGAGGAGAGGATGCAACCGGTGCCGTGCGTGGCGCGGGTATCGATGCGCGGGCTAGAAAGCCAGAGCGCCTGCGTTCCGTCTGTCCAGTAGTCGCGGCATTCGCCGCCCGCCGCATGGCCGCCTTTGATCAACACCGAGCCGACGCCCAGTGCCATCAGTTGTTCGGCGGCGGCTTCCAAGGTTTGGAACTCCCTGCCTAGGATTTTTTCGACCTCTGGAAGGTTGGGGGTCAGGATTCCAACCTTTGGAAATATGCCGTGGATCAGGATGTCGAGCGCTTCGGGCTCAAGTAGTCCTGTGCCGGAGGTGGAGGCGAGGACGGGATCGCAGACGATGGGAACTTCCAATGTTTGGAAAAATTCGGCCACCATGTTGCAGGTTTGCACCGAACCCAGCATGCCGGTTTTTATGGCGGCGGGCGGAAGGTCGGATTCCAAGGCTTGGAACTGGGCACGCAGCAGGGTAGGGGAGGTGGGTTCCAGGGCCTGGACACCCTGAGTGTTCTGCGCAGTGAGCGCGGTGACGATGGAGCAGCCGTGGATACCGAAGGCATTGAAGGTTTTGAGGTCGGCCTGGATCCCCGCGCCGCCACCGGAGTCGGAACCGGCAATGCTCCAAGCCACCGGAGGTCGGAGGTCGGAAGGTTGGAAGGTCGGAGGTTTGGGATGGGTTGGATTGCTGTTGTTCAAAATTCTAACCTTTGGGGATCAAGCGACGGGGACGTCGCTTCTACGACTTACGACCTTTAGACTTTCAGACTTTCGACCTCTGCCTTCACTCCCCTCCGGTTTCCTCGGGAAAATGGTAGATGGTTTCGTCCTTGCGGGCATAGCCGACTTCGTGGGCGACGCGCTCGACATAGACGGGGTCGGTGAGGAAGCGCTGCTGCTTGTTCTTGAGTTCCTTTTCCGCCGCGACGGTTTCGTCGATCCGCTCTTGCAACGTGTCGCGGGTGGTCTGGTAGGCCTGCATCTGCCTCACCTTCGGACCGAAGGCGAGCACTACGCCAACCAGCGCCATGATGCCAATGGCGGCCAGCACGATGCGGTTGATCAGGTTCCAGTATTTTTCCGTCTGCTGCATGGTTTGCGTGTCGCGTATTTCGTACTGCGTACTACGTATTTCGTATGGCGTGAATATAGCGGGAAACTGAACGGGAACAAGACCCTTTTGCCACCTGCTCGCATACTTGCCAGCGGAGGCGAAAAACGCGGGGAGATTAATCCTTGAGTTGTAAATATAATGTCATACAGTGTCGTTATGAACAAAATAAGGTTCGAGTGGGATGATTCCAAGAATCGGAGCAACCGGCAGAAGCATGGTGTTTCGTTCGAGGAGGCGCAGACCGTTTTCTTTGATGACCGCGCCATTGAGTTCTACGACGACGAACACACGGAATGGGAAGACCGCTTTCTTATGCTGGGATATAGCTTTAAGCTGAGAATGTTGATGGTGTGTCATTGTCATCGCGAGAACGATTCAACCATTCGGATCATTTCAGCCCGCAAGGCAACGAACAATGAAAAGAAATTCTATAGGTGATGCCATGAAAAAAGAATACGACCTCTCTAAAATGAAGAGCCGCAAAAATCCCTATGCCAGGGAATTGAAAAAACAGGTGACAATTCGAATGGGCGTGGACATCATCGACTACTTTAAAGCGATGGCGGAGGAAACGGGCATTCCCTACCAAAACCTGATCAACCTCTATCTTCGCGACTGCGTGCAAGCTGACCGCAAGCTCAACATGAAGTGGGCCTCGTAGTCGCGGAATATCGACGACCCTTCCTGCATGAGCACCATTCCGTTTTCTGCCCGAAGGTTTTTGAGGATGGTGTCAAACGAAAAAGGCGACCTGAAGGCCGCCTTTTTTATTAAACACCGGAGTGTCGGCTATGCATCGCCGTAGCGGCTGTCTTCGCCGAGCATCTCCTCGATGCGCAGCAGCTGGTTGTATTTAGAGATGCGGTCGGAGCGGCTGAGCGACCCGGTCTTGATCTGTCCGGCGTTGGTGGCCACCGCGATGTCGGCGATGGTGTTGTCGGAGGTCTCGCCGGAACGGTGGGAAACCACGGCGGTGAAGCCGGCCTTGTGGGCCATCTCGATGGCGTCGAGGGTTTCGGTCAGCGTGCCGATCTGATTGACCTTGATGAGGATCGAGTTGGCGGAACCTTCCTTGATTCCGCGTGCAAGGTATTCGACGTTGGTCACGAAGAGGTCGTCGCCCACGAGCTGGATCTTGTCGCCAATCTTATTGGTCTGGATTTTCCAGCCGTCCCAGTCCTGCTCGTCCATGCCGTCTTCAATGGAGTCGATCGGATATTTGCCGATGAGCTCTTCGAGATAGGCGGCCTGCTCTTCGGAAGAACGCTTGGCACCGCCTTCGCCTTCGAACTTGGCATAGTTGTACACGCCGTCTTCGAAGAATTCGGAAGCCGCGCAGTCGAGGGCGATGGTGACGTCCTTGCCCGGCTCGTATCCGGCATCTTTGATGGCTTGGATGATGGAGTCGAGGGCTTCTTCGGTTCCGCCCGCAAAGTTAGGGGCAAATCCACCTTCGTCGCCGACGGCGGTGGAGAGGCCTTTGCCTTTAATGATGGCTTTCAAGGCGTGGAAAACTTCGGCTCCGCAACGCAGGCCTTCCTTGAAGGTCGGTGCGCCGATCGGGCGGATCATGAATTCCTGGAAGGCGATCGGGGCATCGGAGTGCGAGCCGCCGTTGATGATGTTCATCATCGGAACGGGGAGGGCTTTGGCATTGGTACCGCCGATGTAGCGGAAGAGCGGGAGGCCAAGGTAGTCGGCGGCGGCGCGGGCGGCGGCCAGCGAAACGCCCAGCATGGCGTTGGCGCCGAGCTTGGATTTGGTCTTGGTGCCGTCGAGCTCGATCATCAGGTTGTCGATGCCGGCCTGGTCGATGGCATCCATGCCGATGACTTCCGGGGCGATGATTTCGTTTACGTTTTCGACGGCCTTCTGGCAGCCTTTTCCGAGGTAGCGGGACTGGTCGCCGTCGCGCAATTCAAGCGCTTCGTTCACGCCGGTGGAAGCGCCGGACGGTACCGCCGCGCGGCCCATGGCACCGGAATCGAGCAGGATATCCACTTCGAGGGTGGGGTTGCCGCGCGAGTCGAGAATTTCGCGGGCCAATACATCGATGATTTCTGACATAACTTGTCTCCTTGTCGTTGGTTGAATGGTTGTCTGAAAATTGAGCGGCGAATATATCGACACCCCCGGAGGGGGGCAACCAAATTCCGTGCGACCTTTGTTCGGATTGGTGGATGGTTGGATCAATGGAGAAGCCAGGCGCGCTGTTGGCAGAAAGCAATGATCCATCAATCCATGCAAGGTTACCACTTGATGATGTTCATTTCGCCCCGGGAGACCTTCTGGGCATCGGAAACCTTGACCCAGCGCTCGGCGAAGCGCGGCCCCCAGCTGTCGGAGGTAGCGATTTCGCCGGTCTTTTTATTGTAGCCGATGATCAGGCAGACGTGCCCGCCGGAGCCCTTGCCATACTTCTTTTTCTTGGGTTTTTCCCCTTTTCGCCGGGCGGTGTTTTCGTGGATCGCTTTGCGGAACTCGGGGGTGGAGATGAGATGCCACATGATGGGCAGCCCCTGGTCGATCTGCTTTGCGACGATCTGGATGTCGGGCTTGCCAGCGAGGGTCTTCAGTTCCCGGCCGTTGGCGGAGACCAGATTTTTGGTGGCTTCGAGCATTTGGTCGGAGTAGGTGCCGCCGCCGACCCCGGTGTGGGCGGCGAGGGCGAGCAGGTACATGTCGGCGGGAATATCCATGTAGCGCAGGTAGCGCTCCCAAGTGGCGGGGACGCAGTAGCCTTTCGGTCCCTGGTCGACCATGGGAATGTTGCGGATGACCACATCGCCGTTGGCGCGGCGCTCGACGCAGGAGAGGGTCTGTTTTTTGAGCTCGCCCTCCGTGATCTTCCCGCCGCGCCCGTCCCGGTCGGCACGCTCTGGCGGCATGATTCGGAGGGCGACATAGTTGCCCTCCTGCAGGGAGAGCATGATGGCGTGGCCGCTCCAGTCCCAGCGCCAGACCTTTTCGCGCAGCTTGCCTTTCCCCAGGGCGTCGCGCCTGGGTTTTCCAAGGATTGGAACGAGGGTGTCGCGCAGGTGCGTGCCGCTGGCTTCGATCTCCCGGTTCATTTTTTCAATGACCGAGGGGCTGAGAACCGTGCCGTCCGGAAGAGGGATGTCGCCCTGGTTGAGGAATACGAACGAGAGGCTTTCGACCTGTTTCTTCCCGCCGTAGAGGGAGAGGGTGTAGACCGGTTCGCCAAGCACCTTCTCTTCGCCGAGGGGATAGCCCCGGTGGTTTTCGAGAAAGTCGGTCTTCGACTCCTCTTCCAGTCCCATGCGTTTGGCGGCCTCGGCGGTGGGGTCGTCCCACAGGCAGTTGTCCCTCCAGATATCCAATCCAAAGAGGGCATCCATCTTTTGCCACGAAACACCGTTGGGCTTACCGTGGTTCGCCAGCAGCTCTTCCAGATATTGGACATCTTCCGCCGCAAAGGTGCCGAAGGGAACCGTGGCCACCTTGCCTCGGCCGGTCTTGAGTACGACGGTGTGGTTTGGGTTGACCCGCACCACCTCCGCCTCGATCTTCCGCCCGGAGGTGTCCGTCCAGCTTCGGGCGAGACCTGTTGCCGCAATCCAGAGAGACAGGAGAATCAAAGGGAGGCGTTTCATCTTCTATCCATACTCTTCCGTGTAGTCTTTTAGGGAGGCTTCGATCACCTTGAGGGCGTGCGCCCGGCCGTATATTTTCTCGATCGTCACATCGGAGGGTTGCCCGGGGACGAGCTTGTAGGTCTCGAAATAGTGACGCATGCGTTCGACGAGGGCGGGGGGGATCTCTTCGATGTCGTTGGCGCTTTTCCAGAACTGGTCGTTGTCGAGCACGGCGACGATCTTGTCGTCGGCCTCGCCGTGGTCGATCATCTGGATGCCACCGATCACGCGGGCCTTGAGGATCACCTCGCCGCGGTTGATGGGGCGTTCGGTGATGACGCAGATATCGAGCGGGTCGCCGTCGCCGCGTTCGGATTTGGGCGAGAGTTCCCGGACGCGCGCGGCGCAGTAGGTCTGGGGAATGAAGCCGTAGAGGGTGGGGGTCATCGACGAGGTGAGCTGGGGGCGGTCGACGCGCAGGTAGCCGGTGGTCTTGTCGACCTCGTACTTGACCGAGTCGAACGGGGTCATTTCGATATAGGCGTTCACAATGCCGGGAAGCGCCTCGCCGGGTTCGAGTCCGTGCCAGGGGTGCGGCCGCCAGCGGTAGAATGTTTTCGGGAATCCCATGGTCGTTTCCTTTTTTTCGGGTTAGTCGATGCGTTTGATGTCCGCGCCGAGCGCGGTAAGTCGGTCTTCGATGGCCTCGTAGCCGCGATCGATCACTTGGGCATTCTTGATGATGCTCTCGCCCTCGGCGCAGCAGGCGGCGATGAGCATGGCCATGCCGGCACGGATGTCGGGGCTCGTCAGCGTGCTGCCGCGCAGTTTCGTGGGGCCGATCGCCACTACGCGGTGGGGGTCGCACTGGATGATGTTGGCGCCCATCGCCATGAGGTGGTCGACGAAGTAC
>WFRA01000157.1 GCA_015486775.1 Kiritimatiellales bacterium
GAAAAAGGTGGCCGTTGGGCTCCTCCACATCGGCATCCATCAGTTGGGTTTTGTGGCCGGCCTGCGCCAGTGTCCAGGCTAGGTTGGTGGAAAAGGTAGTCTTTCCGGTGCCGCCCTTGCCGCTTGCAATCGTGATTTTCATGGTATTGGTTGTCAGCTCCTGATTATCGGCTATCTGCGGTGGGTTGTTTCAGGGGATCGCTTCCCGGTACCCGCTGACAGATAACCGATAACCTGCTTTATTATTCAGCTTCTAGTTTGTTGATTTGTTCGTTGAGGACCTTGGACTGCAATTCGAGTCCGGCGGCCTGCGCCTTGAGGGCTTCGAGCTGCTGCTCAGGGGTCAGGGGTTCCGCAGCGCGGTATCCGTAGCCGAATCCCCAGCCGCGTCCCATGCCGCGCCCAAACCCGCCGCGTCCGCGGCTCATGCCGCGCCCAAACCCGCCGCCGATATAGCCCGGCGCGTTGTTGCCTGCGCAGAATCCTGCTCCGCGCCCTGTCATGGGTCCCATTCCTTCGGGCCCGGTTCTGTCACCTCTTGGCATAATATACCTCCTTGTTTCTAGTTTGATTATCTTCCTCGTCCGCCGCCACGGCCTGCGCCGCGACCGCCGCCCTTGGCACCGCGACCCAGACCGAGTCCGGTCCGACCGCCTCCTCGCGGGGTGCCTGTTCCGCGCCCCATCGGGTTCCCGGCTCGTTGGCCGAGTCCCCGTCCGGTGCCGGATCCTTTGCCTTCCGGCCCTGTTTTGTCACCTGCTGGCATTTTGCTCACCTCCTTAGGTGTATTTAGTTTTGCTCGCCCCGACGGCCATGGCGCCCGCGCCGCTCGCCGCCGAAAGGCGATTCCGTGATATTGCGAAAATTGATCGGCGCATCGCCCTGCTGCAATTTCAGGGCCTCTCCGTGGGCGAGGGCGAGAGCCGTTTTTTTCCGACCGTTGGAAAGTAGACGGGCAATCGTCGACTGCGAGATGCCCATCTGTTCTGCCGCTTCGGTCTGCTTGAGCTCCTCGCCGTCCACCAGCCGCATGGCTTCGAGCTCGTCAAGCTCGATGGTGGTGGTTTTCAGCTCCCTTGCCGGAACCCCCGCCGGCTTGAAAAAAGTGCTATCCGGCTGGTGCCCGATCCATCGTCCTCTGTGCGGCCTGCCCATTTTTCTCTTCTCCAAAAAAGTTTTTCCTTGCTTTTGATTGTGAATATATACCCAAAACGAAATGCGTCAAGGGGGTTTCCTGAAAAAAATTCACCATTTCCTCTCCGGTGGTGTTGTGGCGAACTAGCACCCTGGCGTAGGCGGGCAAAGGTGGGTTTTAAGGGTGGAGAGACGATGTCCCCATCGTCTGCGGATAGTCCCGAAGGCTCGGGGCGCGGGAAAGGGGGTTCCGTTTTTTGCCGCCGAATCCCACCCTATTCTATCGGATCGAGCTGGAATAGCGTAAAGAGCGCTCAGACTCACGCCCCGCACCATCTCGAAAAATTTAAAACTATGCAGAAGATTGACATGCACCTGCCCTCCACCAACGCTCGCAACCTCATCCTGCCCGAGTAGCCACCCCCTCGGATCGAAGAGCTAAAAAAGAAATGTAGTGTAGACCTTTGAGCGAAAATGGAGCAAACAAGGCACTCGTACTCGCGAACAACGAAAGCCGGGTTAATAGGCGGATGGAGAGAAAGCAAACAATTGGAGCCAGATAATCGTTTTGCATAATTAATGGATCGTATCGCAAATTGACGAATCGGCGATAAAAAACGATGCTGGGGTTTTATTTGGAACGGATATGGAGATACTGAAATGAATAAATCAACGGATGTAACCATTGTCGGCGGGGGAATGATCACGAATGACCTGATCCTGCCGTCGATTTATCACCTACAGCGCACCGGGGTGGTGGGCAGAATCGATATCTGCGCCTTGGACAGCGCCCCATTGCAGGCGCTGGCAAACAACGAGGAGATTGCACAGGCATTTCCCGGACAAAGTTTCACGGCGCATCCCGCTCTTTCTGAACCTGCGGAAAATAAGTTTCCGGAGTTGTACAAGGAGGTGCTTGCGGGCATGCCGCCGCGCCAGGCCGTGGTGGTGGCGATGCCGGACCAGTTCCACTACGAGGTGGTGAAGCAGGCGCTGGAGAGCAACCAGCATGTACTCTGCGTGAAGCCGCTTGTGCTGCGGTTCGAGCAGGCCGAGGAGCTCGAAGCCCTGGCACTTGAAAAAGGGTTGTTTGTTGGCATCGAGTACCACAAGCGCTTCGACCGCCGTTCGCTACTGGCCCGCCGCCATCACGAGTTGGGGCACTTTGGCGAATTTGTGATGGGCGAAGCCAAGATGATTGAACCCACCCTCTACCGCTCGTCAAACTTCCAGAACTGGTTCACCTGCGACAAGACCGATCCGTTTGTCTATGTGGGCTGCCACTATGTCGACCTCGTCCAGTTCATCACCGGCCTGCGGCCTACCGAGATTTCCGTGGCGGGTGTGAAGGGAACCTTTCCCAACGGCAACGAAGGCTACATGTGGGCCAACGGCCGCGTGACCTACGAAAACGGCGCCGTGCTTTCGGTGATCGACGGCCTGGGCTATCCCGACGACGGGGCCGGAAGCAACGAGCAGTGCCTGACCATGTATTTCGAGGGCGAGGGCAAGACCGGCATGATCAAGCACAACGACCAGTTCCGCGGCGTCAGCCACAGCTACCTCGACGGCATCGGCTGCGCCGGATCGACATTCAATTTTGTCAACCCCGACTTTTACCGGCTCGTTCCGTGGGAAGGCGAGGGCTACAAGCCGGTCGGCTATGGCTACGAGTCGGTGGCCGCCACGATCAACATGATCCATTTGATTGAAACTGATGTCGCCTCCATGGAAGAAGAAGCATCGTTGCTTCGTCGCCGTGAGCACATCAAGCGCACCGACGAAAAGGGTATTATTGCCACGCCGGCTAATAGCAAGTCCAACGAGCTGGTGGTCGAAGCGGCGCGCCTTTCCATCCTGAACGACGGACAGGCCGCCTGCATCGAGTATGGCGACAACCCGCATGTCTATCTAAAAAAATATACATGAGTGGAATGTGTCGGGTGGCAAGTGGCTCGTGTTGCCCTTGCTACTTGACCCTCGACACTTGACCCTCGACACTTGACCCTAAAACAAAGGAAATTTATTATGGCTAAATACGATCTGACCCCTGTTGATGTTCCACTGGTTGACACAAAATACCGGACGATAAAAACCAAGTTGCCCGTACCGGAATCGCTTCCAATCTTTGAAAAGCTCTCGCAAAGCGAACCTCAGTCGATGATGGGCCAGCCGCCCGTGATCTGGGATCGCGCCGAAGGTGTCCAGGTTTTTGATGCCTGGGGCAACAAGTGGCTCGACTGGTCGTCGTGCGTGCTGATTAGCAACGCTGGGCATGGCCGCGAAGAGATCAAGCAGGCGCTGCTCGATGCTATTGATCAGGGTTTGCTTGCCACCTATGTCTTTGTGCATGAAAAGCGCGCCGCCCTAACGGATGCGCTGCAGAAGATTTCGCCCGATCCTGAGAACTACCAGATCTTCCTGCTCTCCACCGGTAGCGAGGCCACCGAAAACTGCATTAAGCTGGCGCGCACCTACGCCATGGAAAAATATGGCAAGCAGCGCAAATATTTTGTCTCCTTCGAGAATGCTTTCCACGGCCGCACGCTCGGCGCGCAGCTCGCGGGCGGAATGGACAAGCTCAAAAACTGGATCGCCGGGGAGGGCGACAACTTTATCCAGGTTCCGTTTCCCGACGGATATAAAAACGAAAACACCTCCTTCGATCTTTTTCTCCAAACCTTGGAAGAAAAGGGCATCCGTCCCGAACAGATTGCCGGCGTGATGAGCGAGTCCTACCAAGGTGTCGGGCCTGACTTCCTGCCGAAGGAATATGCCAAGAAGCTGGAGGCCTTCTGCAAGGAAAACGACATCGTGCTGATCATGGACGAGGTTCAGGCCGGATTCGGCCGCACCGGAAAAATGTTCTGCTACGAACTCTACGACATCCAGCCCGACCTCATCGCCTGCGGCAAGGGCATCTCCTCTTCGCTGCCGCTCTCCGCCGTGATTGGCCGCAAGGACATCATGGGGCTCTACGCCCCCGGCTCGATGACCTCGACCCACTCCGCCAGCCCGTTGCCCGTGGTTGCGGCACTGAAGAGCCTGGAGCTGATCCAGGATGAAAAGCTGGTGGAAAATGCGGCGAAGCTCGGCGAAATCCTGAAGCCGGAACTGGAGCGCATCCAGCAAAAATATCCCGAGGTGCTCGGTTGCGTGCAGGCCGAGGGGCTGGTGGCCGGTATCCAGTGTGTCAAGGCCGGAACAAAAACCCCCGATCCCGAGCTGGCCGTAAAGATCAACGAAAGCTGCTTCCACAAGGGGTTGCTGATGTTCGCGCCGGTTGGTATTGCTGGAGAGTGCATCAAGATTGCCCCGCCGCTGTGCATCACCGAAGACCAGCTCCGCGACGGGCTTGCCGTGCTCGAAGAGGCTTGCGACGAGATTTTGGGCTAAAAATGAAGACAGCAGATATTGGAATGGTTGGACTCGGCGTGATGGGGTCGAACCTTGCTCGAAACATGGTATCGAAGGGGTTTTCGGTTTCATGCTACGACTGGGACGACTCTTTGCGAAAAGGCTTCGCCGAATCTTATGCGGAAGGATTTGTCCATACGGACAACCTAAAGCAATTTGTCGAGTCCATTGAGCGGCCACGCAAGGTCATGATGATGATCAAGGCGGGCTCGCCAGTTGATTCCGTGCTCAACGAGCTGGCCTCGCTACTCGAACCCGGTGATGTGGTGATCGATGGCGGCAACTCGCAGTGGGAGGACACTGAGCGCCGCATTGCGCTTTCAGAAGAAAAAGGGCTTTTATATGTGGGTTGCGGCGTCTCCGGCGGCGAAGAAGGGGCATTGAACGGTCCCGCCCTTATGCCCGGTGGATCGGAAGGTGCTTGGCCTCTGATTAAGCCAATTTTCGAGGCCATTGCCGCCCGTACGCCGGAAGATGCCGTCTGCGTCGATTGGATCGGGCCAGGGGGATCGGGCCATTTCGTGAAGATGGTTCACAACGGCATTGAATATGGCGACATGCAGATGATCTGCGAAACCTATCAGGTCATGCGCGATGGGCTCGGCATGTCAAACATCGCGATGTCGGAGGTGTTTGGCCGATGGAACAAGGGCAAGCTCGATTCATACTTGATTGAAATCACCCGCGATATCCTCGCCTACGAAACAGAAGATGGCGAACAGGTGGTGGATATGATCCTCGATGCGGCAGGTCAGAAGGGTACCGGCAAGTGGACGCTGATGGCAGCTCTTGATGCTGGCGAGCCGCTCCCGTTGATTGGCGAAGCGGTGTTTGCCCGATGCCTCTCCGCACTCAAGACGGATCGTGAAAAGGCATCGAAAGCGTTGGTTGGCCCCAAAACCGGCATCGATGCAGCACAGGAGGATTTTGTCGAAGAGGTGAAGCAGGCGCTGTACGGATCAAAGATTATTTCCTATGCGCAGGGCTTTCAGTTGATTCAGCAGATGTCCAAAGAGCGGAACTGGAATCTCGATCTGGCACGGCTGGCACAGCTGTGGCGCGGTGGATGCATTATTCGCTCTGTGTTGCTTAGGATGATTAAAGAGGCGTTTCAGCGTGACCCCGGCCTCTCGAATTTGTTGCTCGATCCATTGGTTGCCGAGACGGTCGGCGAGGCGCAGGTACATTGGCGCAATGCCGTGGCATGCATGACGCGGGCAGGTATCGCATCGCCAGCGATGAGTTCGGCACTTTCGTACTACGATGGTTTCCGCACCGTGCGCGGCTCGGCTAACCTGCTGCAGGCGCAACGCGACTATTTCGGAGCACATACCTACGAGCGCGTCGATAAGCCACGCGGTGAGTTTTTCCACACGCAATGGACGTAATGAGGAAGGAGAAGCATAAATGAATTCTTTCCGAGGAATCGATCTGCAGGTGAACGGATGGGGGGGAGTCAATTTTTCCGACTCCGGTTTAACGCGCGAAGGAATCGGCCGCGCCGCCGACCTGCTGGCGGAAAAGGGGACGGAAAAATTTCTTACTACTGTGGTTACCTGCTCGCCGGAAACCTACGAAGCCGTTCTTCCATTGCTTGGAACGGCTTGCGCTGAAGACGACCGCCTGCCGGGAATCCATATCGAGGGGCCCTTTATTTCGCCCGAGGATGGAGCCGTTGGTGCCCATCCGAAGCCGCATGTGCGCGCGCCCTCCATCGATGCTTTCAAACGATTGCAAGAGCTGGCGGGCGGGCATGTCCGGCTGGTGACGCTGGCACCGGAACAACCCGGCGCACTTGGGCTGATCGAATACCTTGTGGAAAACAACGTTATCGTCTCCGTCGGCCATACGCTGGCCAACTCCGGGCATATCGCGGATGCATGCAAGGCGGGGGCTACGCTGGCCACCCACTTGGGCAACGGCATCCCCAACGAACTCAATCGAACCCAAAATACGATCTGGGCCATTCTGGCCAGCCCGCTTACGGCCATGCTGATCACGGATGGGTTCCACCTCCCGCCGGACTTTATCAAGACGGTCTATGCCGCCAAAGGTTCGGGAAAAACCATCCTGGTCTCCGATGCCGCGCCCGTGGCGGGACAGCTTCCCGGCGAATATGAAATCTTTGGAACCCGGGTGCGGCTGACCAAAGAGGGTTGCGTGCAAAATCTAAACGCGCCGACGCTGGCGGGTAGTGCCTCCGATCTCGCTGCCTGTGCCGGGGTGGCCGAAAAGATCCTAGGTTTGGAAAAAGCGGAACTAGAAAAGATCTATTTCGGCAATGCCGCAACTTTGCTGAAAATATAGGAAGGGAAGAATTTTTCATTTATGGGAGTGTACAGGCCATGGAAAATCAAACGGTTTCGATTACAGGCGACATAGGAGAAAAGGCGGCAGGTGTTGGGTTGGATATTGCGTTGCTGTATGATGCCGTCATCGAACTGACCAACGAGGGGCTACTTTCTGCGGTTTGCCTCAACGAAGCGGTGGCTGTCTTGATTGGCCATCTGGGGCTGCCATCCTATTTTTTCCAGCATATTTCCAAGGGCGCGTTGAAAAACATCCTGCGCGTTATTGGGCGCAATGTTGTCCGGGAGAATGGAGGGTTTGCGCTGCGCGGCGAACTGGCGGAGGTGCAGATGGATGCCGGCCACGGAGTCTGGGTTCGGATTGCAACCGCCGAAACACGCGACCGGATGGAATCCCTGCTCGACACGGCGATGGTTGGCGGACGGGTTGAATACTATTTTGGCGAGGAACACGGATACCACACCTACCTGGTACGTCTGGAACCTTGCAAGGAGCTAGCCGAGCTAACTGAGGGGGAATCGCCGTTCGCCTTCTCGCATTCCGAATGCAAGGCGGCCATCCCGAAGAAAACACAGTTGCGCTATGTGGGGTTCCTCAAGCGTTCCCGGGGAAGGGCAAAGCCGCTTGTCGAAACCTCCCGCTGCATGTCGACGAACGAAACCCGTATCATGTTCCGCGAGGATTCTTCCCGCTCCATCCTGCCGGTTCTCAGGAAGATTGCGGAGGATTTGGGAATCACGCTGACCCGTGCCTATTGGGAGCCCTACCGGGGCGAAACCGACCGCATCGAATCCGTCTGCTCGCTCTACCTCAAGGGATGCCCCCCGAAAAAATCCATGGAAAGGGCGGTGATCCAGATTCGGGGACTACTTGCCATCTCCGGCGACAAAAGGATTGAGCAACTCTATGTCAAAGGGGAACTCTCCTTTGAGGAATATGTTTTTTCCGTCAATGCCTTGGCTTTCGTGCATGGGTTTATCTGCAAGGATCTCGATGTCGACCGGGAGCTACTCAACGCACTGTCTCGACCGGAACTCCGCGAAACTATGGCGCGGCGTATTTTCGAGTCGAACCGCAACGAGTATACGTGGGGTACAATTCAGCACGTCATCTCTTCGCATCCCGAGCTCATAAAGAAGGTCTACGATCTTTTCAACCGCCGCTTCAACCCGACTCGTTTGCGCCGCATTTCCGAAGCTTCGCTGAAAAGGAAAATCGTGGAATTCAAACGGCATCTGGATGTGGTGTTCATGGATGACGCGACCTCGCACGATATCTTTTCGTTCATGGCGCATCTGCTGACCGATGTGCGCAAAACGAATTTCTACCTGCCGGAAAAACGTTCCTTCGCCTTCCGCATGGATGCCAGCGTGCTCGACCCACTGGTCTTTCCCTCGAAGGTCCACGGCATTTTCTTTGTGGCCGGTTTCTACAGTATCGGAACCCATCTACGGGCGGACGATATTGCCCGGGGCGGCCTGCGCTTGATCCGAGTGACCAAAAGCAACTACAGTGTACAGCTCGACCAGATGGTGCCGCTCAACTATGCGCTTGGCCCCGTGGCCCAGCGGCTGAAGCACAAGGATATTGCCGAGAGCGGATCGAAGGGGGTCATCGTCCCCTTTGTCGAATATGCCCGCGAGGGCTTGCAAGCGGTGCTCGACTATACCGAGGGGATACTCGACCTGGTGCAGACCTCGCCGGACGTGGTGGATTACCTGGAACGCCACGAAATGGTTTTCTTCGGTCCCGACGAGGGAACCGCCCCGTTCATGGACGACGTTGCGGAATATGCTCGGAAGCGCGGATACAAAATGTGGCGCACGCTAACCACCGGCAAGAGCATCGGCATCCCACACGATGCCCACGGACTCACAAAGGAAGGGAAGGTGTTCAGCCTCCTAGGACGCGGCGAAAAGGGGACGGAGTTGCTATTGGATGGGAAATCCAAGGCGGTTTCCAAAAACATGTCTGTGTTGCGGAATGCGATCGGCTCGCGCATCGCCACTAGCGGCATGACCACCGCCGGTGTCATGGCCTCCTTCCGGGCAGTCATCGACCACCTCGGCATGGACGAGGCATCGGTGAACCTTATGATGACCGGCGGCCCCGACGGGGATCTGGGTGCCAACCAGATCCAGACGTTCAAGGGACGAATCTGTCTCTTGATCGACGGCGGCGGCATCTTGTTCGATCCGGACGGGCTCGATCGCGATGCGCTACTGGAACTGGCGCTGGCTCGCCATACCTCCCCCCGGCTCAACAGCATGGATTTCCCGGAAGAGAAGCTCGGCTCGGGCGGATTCAAGATGCCGGGCATCGCGGGAGAGTTCGCGCTCCCGGACGGGACGAAGCTCGATGATGCCATGCTGTTCCACCGCACCGCACTGACCCGCCCGGAAATACGCCCGCTCGTCGCCAAAGCTAATATCCAAGCCTTCATTCCCTGCGGCGGATTCCGCGAAACAATCAACGCTGGCAACGTCCACGCTTTCCTAGACATATTCAGGGAACTGCGGGTGATCGTGGAGGGCGCCAATGTCTTCTTCGACGATGCCGCCCGCCGGGTGGTCGCTACGGAAACGAAAATCCTCCAAATCAAGGATTCCACCGCCAACAAAGGCGGCGTGACGTGTAGCTCAATGGGGGAGGTGCTCCCTGCAATCTTGCTGGGCAACGATTATGAAAAAACCATTTTGGATGATCCTGAAACACAGATAAGGCTGATTGGCGATATGTTTGCCATCATCCAGCGCAATGCCGCCCTGGAGACCCGCATGCTACTCGCCCTGAATGACAAAGAGGGAACTCC